>JANLZY010000470.1:0-4989 GCA_031359365.1 Methylotenera sp.
TCCTGTATCAACTACGCATACGATTACTGGTGCGATTGTGGGTGTTGGGCTATCAAGACGCGTTTCCGCTGTGCGCTGGGGTTTGGCATCTCGCATTGTTTGGGCATGGGTACTTACTATCCCTTGTGCAGGTTTAATTGCCGCAATTAGCTACCATTTTGGTAGCACATTCTTAAAATAGGTATCATTTAGTTTATTAAATTAAAAAGGGACTCTCAGAAGTCCCTTTTTTTATTTACAACGTTTCTTCAATTTGTCATTAAATTGTCATATTTGATTTCTAGAATGGTCATCAAGTTAAACCTACTCATGAAACAAACAGGAGAAATTAATGCAAGTTAGCAACTTTAATCTTAAGGCAGCTCTTTTAGCAGCGGGTCTTATCATCGCCCCTAGCGCATTCGCAATTGACATTACTGGTGCTGGCGCTACTTTCCCATACCCAATCTATGCAAAATGGGCTGAGTCATACAACGTTAAAACTGGCGTTAAATTAAATTACCAATCTATCGGTTCTGGCGGTGGTATTAAACAAATCACTAATAAAACAGTAGACTTTGGTGCTTCTGACAAACCATTGAAACCTGAAGAATTAGAAAAAGCTGGTTTAATGCAATTCCCAGCAGTAGTAGGAGGCGTAGTTCCTGTAGTGAATGTGCCTGGCGTTACGGATGGTGAAATGCGTTTAAACGGTGAAGTGCTCGCTAATATTTATTTGAAAAAAATCGTTAAGTGGAATGACCCAGCAATTAAAGCACTTAACCCAAGCTTAGCATTACCAGATACAGCGATTACTGTCGTGCATCGTTCTGATGGTTCAGGTACATCTTTTGTATTCACTAACTACCTAAGCAAAGTTAGCAAAGAGTGGAGCGACAAAGTTGGTGCTGATACTTCAGTTGCTTGGCCAACTGGTTTAGGTGGTAAAGGCAACGAAGGCGTTGCTTCATACGCACAACGTATTAAAGGTTCAATTGGTTATGTTGAATATGCGTTTGCTAAACAAAACAATTTACCTACAGTAAGCTTGCAAAACCGTGATGGTGAGTTCACTAAACCAAGTATCGAAAGTTTCCAATCTGCTGCTAAGTACGCTGAGTGGGAAAAAGCACCTGGCTTTTACGAAATTCTTACTAACGAACCTGGCAAAGCAACATGGCCTATTACTGGCGCTAGCTTCATCTTAATGCACAAAATACAAGATAAACCACTTAATGGCACTGAAGTACTGAAGTTCTTTGATTGGAGCTACACTAATGGCGCTTTGATGGCAAAAGGTTTGGACTACGTGCCTATGCCTGACAACGTTGTAAAACTGATTGAAACTAGCTGGAAAACAAACATCAAAAGCAAAGATGGCGCTGCAGTTTGGACTAAATAGTTTTAAAGATAATAATTAAAAGTAGTCACTAAAGTTGGCAGGTGGAATATTAATTCCGCCTGCCAACAATATCAACTTAAACTCTGCTGAAGGAAATATAAAGATGGATACGTACGCCCCTTCAGCAGTTTTAAATGAACAAAACATCATTCGAGAATCAATTTCAATGCCGAATAGTCCACAAAATAAGAACATCGGAGCGACGCTAGATAAGCTGTTTCGCTACACCACCATGTTTTTTGCTTTTCTAGTTTTCATCTTACTGTTTGGCATTATTATTACCTTGTTAGTGGGTAGCCTGCCGGCATTAAAGATGTTCGGTGCATCTTTTTTCACAAGTACCGCATGGAATCCAGTCACAATTGACTTTGGTGGTGTGGTGCCTATTTACGGCACGTTTATCACCGCTTTAATTGCCATGCTCATCGGCATTCCAGTGAGCTTTGGTATTGCTATATTCATCACAGAACTCTCTCCTAATTGGCTTAAACGCCCCATTGGTGTAGCGATTGAACTACTAGCAGGTATTCCAAGTATTATTTATGGTATGTGGGGTTTGTTTGTGTTCGCACCTTTGTTTGCTGACCACGTGCAACCTTGGATGAACGATAACCTTGGTGCCCTACCTTTAATCGGCGCTTTATTTCAAGGTCCACCTATGGGTATTGGTATGTTCACCGCAGGCTTTATTCTCGCTATTATGGTGATTCCATATACAGCTTCAGTCATGAGGGATGTGTTCGAGATTGTGCCTAGTATGCTTAAAGAGTCTGCCTATGGACTAGGTTCAACCACTTGGGAAGTTATTTGGAACGTGGTACTTCCCTATACTAAAATTGGTGTGGTTGGTGGCGTTATGCTGGGTTTAGGCAGAGCACTTGGTGAAACAATGGCTGTGACATTTGTCATTGGTAATGCCCATGAACTATCCGCCTCACTCATGATGCCAGGTAATACGATTTCATCTGCATTAGCGAACGAGTTCACTGAAGCAGTTGGTGATATTTACACCTCATCACTCATTACACTAGGTTTAACATTATTTGTGATCACATTTATTGTGCTGTCACTGGCTAAATTGTTATTGATACGCTTATCACTGCGTGAAGGGAAACAGTCATGAAAGGCCTTGATAACAAGCGCTACATGCGTCGTAAATTTGTCAACGGACTCACACTCAGCTTATCTGTTGGCACGGTCATCTTCGCACTTACATTCTTAATATGGATTTTATGGACATTGTTCAGCCAAGGTTTTAGCTACTTAACGTTGGATGTATTTACTAAAATGACGCCACCGCCTGGCAGCTCAGGTGGTTTGTTAAATGCCATTGTTGGTAGTTTATATATGGTGTTTTTTGCTACCGTCATCGGTACACCGGTAGGTATATTAGCGGGAACCTACCTTTCAGAATACGGAAAATCAGGCTGGTTAGCACCAACGACTAGATTCATTAACGACATCTTGTTATCAGCACCATCTATCGTCATCGGCCTCTTTGTGTATGAAGTAGCCGTACATAGTGTTAACCACTTCTCTGGTTGGGCTGGCTCATTCGCCTTGTCACTATTGGTGATACCGGTTGTAGTGCGTACTACAGAAAACATGATGTCATTGGTGCCTAGTACGTTGCGTGAAGCTGCAGCAGCACTTGGTGCGCCTTACTGGAAAGTCATTGTGAATGTTGTATACAAATCAGCAAGAACTGGGATTTTAACCGGGCTACTACTTGCAGTTGCTCGCATCAGCGGCGAAACCGCACCGCTATTATTCACTGCGTTGAATAATCAGTTCTGGAGCACTGATATGAACCAACCAATTTCAAGTTTAGCGGTTGTGATTTTCCAATTCGCAATGAGTCCATATGAAGACTGGCAGCACCTTGCATGGGCTGGCGCATTACTCATTACCTTATTCGTGCTTGGCCTTAATATCTTGGCTCGCACGGTGTTTCGTCAAAATCAATCTCACAGTTAGTTTAGGATTACTTAAATATGTCCACGAGCATGTCAACGCAATCGCTTCAAGCGAAGATCTCAGCCAAAAACATGAATTTCTACTACGGTAAATTTCATGCGCTTAAAGATATCAATATTGATATTCCAGCCAGCCAAGTAACCGCTTTCATTGGCCCGTCTGGCTGCGGCAAATCAACCTTGCTACGTACGTTTAACCGTATGTATGAGCTTTACCCGAAGCAACGTGTTGAAGGAGAAATCTTGCTTGATGGCAAAGATATTCACTCAAACGAACAAGATTTGAATTTGCTACGCGCTAAAGTTGGTATGGTTTTCCAAAAACCAACGCCATTCCCGATGTCTATTTACGACAATGTGGCTTTTGGTGTGAAGCTTTACGAGAATTTATCAAAATCCGACATGAATGACCGTGTTGAATGGGCGCTGCAGAAAGCTGCCATTTGGAATGAAGTAAAAGATAAACTTCATCAAAGTGGCTCTGGTCTATCTGGTGGTCAACAACAGCGCTTGTGCATTGCCCGTGGCGTAGCTGTAAAACCAAATGTATTGTTACTTGATGAACCATGTTCTGCGCTAGACCCAATTTCTACAGCGCGTATTGAAGACTTGATTCATGAATTGAAAAAAGAGTACACCATCGTTATCGTGACGCATAACATGCAGCAAGCTGCACGTGTGTCAGATTACACAGCCTATATGTACCTGGGTGAACTGATGGAGTTTGATCAAACCAATACAATTTTTACGCGCCCTAGCCGTAAAGAAACAGAAGATTACATCACAGGTAAATTCGGCTAATTTTAAGTCGCTCATTTGTTTAGTTATAAGTTGCCAAACCAATGATATTTTTTATATGTTTTATCGAGCAAGGTTTTTAAAGGAATAAGTGATGGTATCTGAACATATCTACAAACAGTACGACTCAGAATTAGAATCAGTACGTGCCAAAGTACTTGAAATGGGATCGCTAGTTGAGCAGCAGATTGTTGATGCTTTGGAGGCATTAACCACATCAAACGCCAAGTTAGCTAAACGAGTCATTAATAACGACCACCAAGTTAACGCGCTTGAAGTACAAATTGACGAAGATTGCAGCCATATTATTGCCTTGCGCCAGCCTGCTGCTGGAGATTTACGCATGGTACTGATGATGATTAAAACCATTACAGACTTAGAGCGTATTGGTGATGAAGCTGCAAAAGTTGCACGTCTAGCATTAAAATCAAGCGAAACTGACCGCATGTGGACGCCACGTTTTGCAGAAATCAAAACTATGGCTAATCTAACGCGTGAAATGTTGCACATGTCACTCGATGCATTCGCGCGCTCAGATGCTACAAAGGTTTTACCGATTGCGCAAATGGATGAGCAAGTGGATGGTCAGTACCAAATGACTATTCGTCAACTGATTACATTTATGCTCGAAGACCCACGTACTATTTCAATGTCACTAGAAGTGTTATTTGTATCCAAAGCGATTGAACGCATCGGCGATCACGCAAAAAACATCTCTGAATATGTTGTGTACATGGTAAAAGGTAAAGACGTACGCCACAATACAATTGAACAGATGGAAGCAGACGCGAATAGCTAGTCTCGCTAACAAACGTCATTAAAACGGAGTTTGGC
>JANLZY010000474.1:0-2544 GCA_031359365.1 Methylotenera sp.
GTTGCAACCACCAAAGCTTGCGTTTCACCACGTGTGAACAATGCAGAGCCATGTGTGCGCGGCAATACGCCGGTACGGATGCTAATTGGACGCACTGTGCGCGTATCGCGACCATCAATACGTGGCTCGCCATTTAAGATTTGGCTACGCACTGTTTTAGCTTCTAAATTAAACAATTCGCCTTTAATTTTATTAGCTTCAGCTGTTGAAGTTTCTTCAGTAATTAACTCGCCCAATACGCGGCTAGTAATTTCTGACAACTTAGCTGAACGTGCGCCTTTTGCTTTGATTTGGAATGCAGCATTAATATCTGCAGCAGCTAATTCAGCTACTTTTGCGATTAACGCTGTATCTGGTTCTGGAGCAACCCAGTCCCATGCATCTTTACCAGCTTCAGCAGCTAACTCAGCAATCATTTTAATGACTGCTTGCATTTGCTCGTGACCAAACACCACTGCGCCGAGCATCACTTCTTCTGAAAGCTCTTTCGCTTCTGACTCAACCATCATTACGGCTGTTTCAGTAGCAGCAACAACCAAGTCCAACTCAGTTTCTACCAATTGCGCTTTAGTTGGGTTTAATACATATTCTTCATTGATATAACCAACACGAGCCGCACCTAGTGGACCGAAGAATGGAATACCTGACAATGACATTGCTGCAGAAGCACCGATAATTGCTGGAATATCTGCATCGATTTCAGGATCTGAGGACAACACGGTTGCTACAACTTGCACTTCGTTATAAAACGCTTCTGGGAATAATGGACGTAATGGACGGTCGATTAAACGGCTTGTCAGTGTTTCTTTTTCTGAAGGACGGCCTTCACGTTTGAAAAAGCCACCTGGGATTTTACCCGCAGCATAAGTTTTTTCCATGTAATCTACTGTTAATGGGAAAAAATCTTGGCCTGCTTTCACTTCTGATTTACTCGTAACGGCTACCAATACCACTGTATCGCCGTAACTCACCAACACAGCCGCATCGGCTTGACGTGAGATTTCACCTGTTTCAAGAGTGAGCGTATGCGCACCATATTGAATACTCTTAGTTACTTTATTAAACATTATTTTTCCTTTATCTTTTCAATAAGTGGCTATTCACTACCCAATAACCACTGGTTTTTCTTACTCAACTTTAAAATTTATAGTGATATTTTCAAAAACGAAAAAGCCGACGCATATCACCATGCAATCGGCTTTTTTACAATTATAAAAGCGAGCTAAATTTTAACAAGAAGTCACTTTTATAAAAATTACTTACGTAAGCTCAAACGCTCAATCAATGTTTGATAACGGCTTGAATCTTTGCGTTTTAAATAATCCAACAAGCTACGACGTTGACTTACCAAAGCCAACAAACCGCGACGTGAATGGTTATCTTTTTTGTTAGATTTAAAATGCTCTGTTAAGTATGTAATGCGGCTAGTTAAAAGTGCAACTTGCACTTCTGGGCTAGCAGTATCATTTGGAGCACGTTGATATTCTTTAACGATTTTTGCAGTATCTAAAGCTGTAGTTGCCATTTTTTTTCCTAATAATTAGCGTCAATGCAAAAGTAGAAACCCCACTAAAGCATTCATTTACAAAATGAACTGAGCATTCTAAAGATAAATCTATGATTTATCAAGTAGTTTTGTATATTTAAGCGACTCTATAGCACTTAATTTTCTATGTGTCGGATTAAACGCTTTGGTGCGATTTTTCCATCGCTCGACAATTCGCCCAATCCCAAAAAGTCTTGCTGTTCGCTATACAGCCGCAGCAAACCTTTAGGCACTGCCCCGCTCTTCCACACGCCCTGACCTTGTTGCAGATAGAACACGCTATCGTCATCCAAGGTAATCTCTGGCAAATGCTGCACGGCACTGTCTTCTGGCAGCAAAACGGCTTCTCTTTGCTCTAGTGTCATGGTTTCTAATTGTTCTAGCGTGATGGTTTGCGCTATTTTATAGTTGGCGGTAACTGTTCTGCGCAAACCAATTAAATGTGCGCCACAACCTAGTTGTTTACCAATATCTTCAGCCAATGTGCGAATATAAGTGCCCTTTGTGCAAGTCACTGTAATAACGGCTTCATCCTGCTTGAAATCTTCTACAGCAATGTGATGAATAGTAATCAGGCGGGCTTTGCGTTCGATTTCTATGCCCGCACGCGCATATTCATACATGGCTTTGCCTTCGTGTTTTAAGGCAGAAAACATGGGGGGAACTTGGCTGATTTCACCGAGAAACTGTTGGCATGCTTGCTCAAATTGCGTTCGGCTAACATTCACAGCTTGCCTTGTCATCACCTCACCTTCGGCATCACCAGTATTCGTGGTAATGCCTAACTTTAAAGTCGCAACGTAGGTTTTATCTGCATCAGTGAGGTAATGCGCGAATTTTGTTGCTTCGCCAAAACAAAGTGGCAACAAGCCTGTCGCTAATGGATCTAGCGTGCCTGTGTGCCCTGCTTTTGCCGCTTGATATAGCCATTTGGCTTTTTGTAGGGCTTGATTACTAGAAAAACCGATGGGCTTATCCAGCAACAACACGCCGTTTAC
>JANLZY010000507.1:0-16371 GCA_031359365.1 Methylotenera sp.
TAATGATTCTATCATTACATGCCTTGTTAATCTGGGGTGACTCTATCGACCTACATAGAGCGCTATTTTTATGTCATTACGGCTGTTTTTTGATGTGGCAACCAGTGATGCGGCAAACCAAAACCTTATCATGGCAAGCGGCCTTTTTCATTGTGGTAGGCGCTGCAGTAGGTATGTTGTTTATCAACTGGTGGGTGATTGCTTTTTGGATAGCCAGTTTATTTGCGTTAATCGGCGGGCGTATTTTCTCAGAAGAAACCTCACGCGACAGGCTGCCTAACATATTAGCATCGACTTACTTACTTGCCATTTTACTGTTATGGGTAGTGCCTAAACTGCTTAAATCTAATGATGACTTAGCTGCAGCAGCCTTCATGCTCACCTATTTTTTGCCGCTACTGCCGCTGGCAATTTTATTCTTATCGGCTAAACATAAATCCAAGGCACAATCGGCCAATATCGACTTCTTCTATACCTTATTGATTTTTTTACTGTCCTCCATTGTCATACTCGGCAGCTTTGCGATTGGGGTTATTTGGAAAATTCACTACATTAAATTACTCATTGTAGTAGTCATGAGTTTAGCCGCCACGTTGGTTGTTTTAAGCTGGCTATGGAACCCAAGCTCGTCTTTTTCTGGCTTAGAACTGCTGATGTCACGTTACTTACTCAGTATTGGTCTGCCGTTTGAGCATTGGATAAGACAGATCGCAAAATATGCTGAGTACGAATCGACTGCTGAAAAATTTCTGCAAGCGGCCATGCGCGAGCTGGTTGAACTTAACTGGGTAAGCGGTTTAATGTGGGAGGCGGAGGGCTCGAAAGATCAAATTGGTGAGGCTACGCCATTTATTTCTACCTTTACTTTTCATCAACTACATTTAACGCTTTATTCACGTTGGCAATTTAGTCCTGCCATGTATTTGCACGTGCAATTACTTACTCAGATTTTGGGCGAGTTTTATGAGGCGAAACGTCGTGAAGAAATGATTGTGCAAAATACTTATATGCAGTCACTGTATGAAACTGGCTCACGCTTGACGCATGATATTAAAAATATACTGCAATCCATGGGTACATTATCTGCTGCGGCTGAGCAAAGTAGCGATGATGGGAGCGATGACGCAAGATTAATTGAGCTGGTGAGAAAGCAAATTCCGCGATTAAATCAGCGCTTGGCAAGTACGTTGGCCAAGCTTGAACGCCCAAGTACTGAGAAAAAGAGCCAAGAAAAAGTAGCCAATTGGTGGAAAGGCTTTAAACAACTGAATAATAATTTGCAAATTTCGTTTGAAGCGCCGATTAACATGCCCAAGACCAATATTGACCCAGATGTGTTAGATAGCGTGGTAGACAACTTGCTGCATAACGCCTTAGAGAAGGCGAAGCTAGAAGCAAATACATCCATTAAAGTAAGCTTGATGCCGAGTGCCCATTTCTGTTTAGAGGTGACAGATACAGGCTCTGCGGTGCCTAAAAATGTCGTTGATCGTTTATTTAAAGCTCACATAAGCTCAAAGAGTGGCCTAGGCGTTGGTCTATTCCATGCCGCGCAGCAGGCGAGAAATGCGGGATACGAATTAAGTCTTGTGGATAATCTGGATGGTGAAGTACGCTTCAGATTAGAAATGGTGGAAGAAGATAAGACTCTTACGGCTTGAGAAATTGATATGGAAATAAAAAAGGGCTCATCACTCTGATGAACCCTTGTCTAAACCTCGCCTGCTTAGGGAGAGGTTATTATTTGCTAACGCAAACCTTGAATATAATCAGCCACTGCAGCCATTTCTGCATCTGTCATTTTTGTAGAAATGGTCATCATCATAGGAGCATTCGCACGTTCACCTGTTCTGAAAGTTCTTAATTGTGCTAATACGTAATCAGTATGCTGCCCACCTAAATGTGGGAATTGTTTAGGCAAACCGGAGCCAGTTGCACCGTGACACGCAGCACAAGCTGGCACACCAGTTGCCGCAATACCACCACGATAGATTTTTTCGCCTAATGAGCCAGCACCATTGGTTTTAGCTGCGCCTAGTTTAAGTTTTTGATTTGAGAAGTAAGCTGCTAGGTTTTTCATATCCTCATCACTCAATGCTGATGCCATACCAGACATCACCGCATTAGCGCGCTTACCTGATTTAAATTCCGTTAATTGTTTAACCAAGTACTCAGGATGCTGACCTGCTAATTTAGGATTTGCAGTAATGACACTGTTACCATCAACGCCATGACAAGCAGAGCACACAGCACCAACAATCTGTTCAGCAGTTTTTGTTGTCGCTGGCGTGGCTTCAGATGGCTTTTCTACGGTGGCCGCAGCATGTGCAGACAAACTAAATAAAGCACTTATCATTAAACCAGTTAAATTAACCCTTACTGAATTTAAGCTTAAAAGATGACGAAATTGCATTACCGCTCCCAATTATCAAAAATACTTACGCAAAACTAACTGCATGTCGCTCAGATTTCCATTGGACGTCTGCGACTAATCTAAATTATTCAATCAATTAACGCGCTATTTTAGCGAAAATCGCCTATTCGTGATAGCATTTTTCACTATTGTTTATCATGTCGCAAAATATAACATTAAGCTTATCGTCGCTAAGTTCTAAATAGCGATGTATAAGCAGCGCTGCATTTACTAAAATGGCGCTTTAAGCCACGCTCTAAATATTTAAGACACACCCAAAAGAATTGGATTTTCATGCCCTTGTTTCAAAATGCTGCTTTTTTTATTTCAGCACACCATTTACGCGATTTGCCGCCAGCCAGCGGGATTGAAGTGGCTTTTGCAGGCCGCTCAAATGCGGGTAAATCGAGTGCACTTAACACGCTTGCCAATCACAACCGCCTAGCCTTTGTCAGTAAGCAACCTGGTCGTACACAGCTCATTAACTTTTTCACTTTAGGTAACGACAGACATTTAGTCGATCTGCCAGGTTATGGCTACGCTAAAGTACCAGAAGCCATGCGCGCGCACTGGCAAAACGTACTGGCTCGCTATTTAGGCGAGCGCTCAAGCTTAGGCGGCTTAGTATTGGTAATGGATAGCCGCCATCCACTTACTCCTCTAGACCGTCAAATGTTAAATTGGTTTTGTCCGAGTGGCAAACCAGTGCATGTCTTGTTAACTAAATCTGATAAATTATCACGTGGTGAAGCCTCGCTAACGCTTAACAGAGTGCGCAAAGAACTGATCGAAACATGGGGCAATCATTATCATAGCGAATGCACGATTCAGTTGTTCTCTAGCCTGAAAAAACAAGGTGTCGAAGAAGCGGAAGCCGTGATTGGCAAGTGGCTGTTTGCGGAAACGCCTGAGGATTTGGTGCGTAAGTCGTTTAACCTTGTAGATGATAAAGACCCAGAATAAGTTGTTTAACTTATGTACACCTCGATAACGCGAAACGTTATCGAGACTAAAAAACTCAAGTCAGTTGGTTTTACTGACGCTTAAACACCATATCCCACACGCCGTGCCCTAGTTTTATGCCACGGTTTTCAAACTTAGTGAGTGGTCTATAACTAGGTTTTTCAGCATAGCTTTCTGCAGTGTTTTGTAATTGCGGCTCTGCATTTAATACGTCTAACACCCATTCTGCATACTCTTGCCAATCGGTTGCCACATGTAAATAACCGCCTACTTTAAGCTTGCTGCACAGTAACTTCACAAATCCAGCTTGAATCAAACGACGTTTGTGATGACGCGCTTTATGCCAAGGGTCAGGAAAGAAAATATGTACGCCATCTAAGCTGGCATCAGCCAACATATTTTGCAGCACATCGACTACATCATGCTGAATGATGCGAATGTTAGTAAGTGCCGACTCTTCTATTAACTTAAGCAGAGCACCAACTCCAGGCGTATGCACCTCAGCCGCAAGAAAATCACACTCAGGTAAAGTTTGGGCAATCTTTGCAGTGGTTTCACCCATGCCAAAGCCGATTTCTAAGATTTTTTTACTGGGCTGACCATTCAAATCAGTGCGATTAAATTTTGCGTTTAAATCGATGATTTCTGGCACGTAATCAATGCCGAATTTGGGTCGGCCAACTTCTAAAGCGTGCGCCTGCCCTTTGGTAA
Organism: Methylotenera sp.; assembly: GCA_031359365.1. GTDB lineage: Bacteria > Pseudomonadota > Gammaproteobacteria > Burkholderiales > Methylophilaceae > Methylotenera. Next base: position 4,088 of record JANLZY010000507.1, read on the forward strand.
CGCGGCCTTGACGCAACACAAAGCTGCGTATGCGACGGCCTTTTAAGGCTTCTTTATCTGCATCTACGGCAGCATCTAAAACTGGAGATTGTTCTGGTTGGTTTAATTTTGTCATAGTGCGCATTATATCAATGCTCATTCATTAAAGTGTGTGAGATTTATCACCTGATACAAAACCTATCAAGGGTTCGTCAATATTTTTACTAAAGGCTATTACCTTAAATAAGTCGCCCATTTCTGCGGGAGATAATAATTTTTGTGCGGCGGCTGCAAGTGGCGCATAGCGTGCCATGTCATGCGGCGACACTTGCGACATCAATTCTAAAATACCGCAATCCATTAAAAACTGCGCCTGACTGCAAAAGCCACTCAGCGCCAAGCCGTGATTCACACCAGCATGAGCAATACTGGTGAAATCAACATGCGCCGTAATGTCTTGTAAACCGATATTGATTAATGGGTCACTATGCGCATAGTGCTGATAATGGCACATGAGCGTGCCTTGATTGCGTTGCGGATGATAATACTCGCGAGCAGCGAATCCATAATCAATCATCAAAATGATGCCTTGTTGCAGGCTATGCGCAAGGCTAGTAATCAAGCCACTGGCTGCGGGGCAGACCTCCGTCACGTAGCCTTCTGGCAAATTGAGCTTGCTGACAGCATCAAGCAAACTTGGCTCATTTAAAACTTTATCTTGCCATGCGAATACCTCGCCCTCGACTACTATGCCGCGTTCATACAGGCCATCTTTAACATGCACGATATGCACTGGAATCGCATCTAACACTTCGTTTCCGATAATCACGCCATTAAAGCTTGAAGGTAATTCCGTTAACCATTCCACGCGCTGTACTAAATCATTCGGTAATTTATTCTGCAAGGTTTCCAACTGAACTTGGCGCAAGTGGTCACTTACTTCTAAGATAAAATATTTAGCTGGAACTGAATCCAACTCCGCCAAAGTTAACAAAATATCAGCGGCTAACTTTCCTGTACCGGCGCCTAATTCCAGAATATTGCCGTGCGTTATATTGAGCACCTGCACGATTTGATTAGAAAGTGTTTGCGCAAACAAGGGTGAAATTTGTGGCGCAGTAACAAAGTCTCCCCCGCCGGTTTTACTATCGCCAAACTTTTGGCTGCCAGCACTGTAGTAGCCTAAACCGGGCGCATACAGTGCCAAATGCATAAATTCTGCAAAACTTATCCAACCTTTTTGTGCATTGATGGTCTTTTGAATCAGCGTGATCAGTTGCTGGCTATGTTTTTGGGCTTCAACTGAAGGGGTGGGCAATGTATTCATAGACTTAGATTATAATGGCTAACAATTAAGATTGGATTAATGCGTGGTTACAAAACACATAAATAAAGTGGTACTCATTACCGGCGGGGCAAAACGCGTAGGCGCGGCGATATGTCGTAGCCTGCATGCGGAAGGCTTTAACTTGATGATTCATTACAAAAGCTCAATCAAAGAAGCACGCGCCTTGCAAGCTGAGTTAAGTTTACAACGCCCAAATTCCGTAGCGATTATTCAGGGCGACTTATTGAATATCTCCAGCTTACCTAACTTAATTAGCGAAACCATTAGCCACTTTGGGCGCTTAGATGTGCTTATTAATAATGCATCTACATACTATCCCACTGAAATTGGCGAGATTGATGAAACTAAATGGCAAGATTTAATGGGTAGTAATTTAAAAGCACCGCTGTTTTTATCGCAAGCTGCTGCGCCAGAACTACGCAAAAACCATGGCTGCATTGTCAACATTACTGATATGCACGTAGAGCGCCCGAAAAAAGGCTATATTGTTTACAGTGTAGCAAAGGCTGGGCTAGTCACACTGACTAAGTCATTAGCGCATGAGTTAAGCCCCGAAGTCCGCGTCAATGCAGTCGCGCCCGGCCCTGTACAATGGCCAGAAAACAACCCACAATTTGATGAAGTGTATCGTCAACGTGTTATCAACCAAACTTTGCTCAAGCGAGTAGGCGAGGCAGAAGACGTAGCGAAAGCAGTGAAGTTTCTGGTCACAGATGCGCCTTTTATTACAGGTCACGTGTTGGCTGTGGATGGCGGACGCTCTTTAAACCTTTAAAAACATATTGAACAAAGCAAACTAATTAAACTAAACAACCTATGATTAACCATTTACCAGCAAACCATTCAAATAACTTCATCAAGCTACGCAATAGCTTGATTAGCGCTACGGGCAAAGCCATTGGCGATTACAATATGATAGAAGAAGGCGATACCGTGCTGGTGTGTATGAGCGGCGGTAAGGATTCTCATGCCATGCTGATGATACTGTTAGCGCTGCAAGAACGTGCGCCGATTAACTTCAAGCTCATCGCTATGAATCTAGATCAAAAGCAGCCTGGTTTTCCTGCTGACATCTTGCCGGCGTACTTTGAGAAGCTTGGTATTGATTACCGTATTGTAGAAGCTGATACCTATTCGATAGTAAAAGAGAAAATTCCTGAAGGCGCAACAACGTGTAGTTTATGTTCACGCTTGCGTCGCGGCATTATTTACACCACGGCAAAAAAACTAGGTGCCAACAAAATAGCACTTGGGCATCACCGTGATGACATTGTAGAAACACTGTTCCTTAATATGTTTTTTGGCGCAAAGTTAAAAGCCATGCCGCCAAAACTCTCTACCAATGACAAACAAAATATCGTGATTCGCCCGCTGGCCTATTGCAGCGAAAAAGATATTGCCAGCTACGCTCGCCAAATGGAGTTTCCTATCATTCCGTGTGACTTGTGCGGCAGCCAAGAAAATCTGCAACGGCAAAAAGTAAAAGATATGTTGCAAGCTTGGGAGCGCGAACACCCAGGGCGTATCAATAATATCTTCCGTGCGATTGGTAATGTAGAGCCCTCACACTTGGCTGATTTTGATTTATATGACTTTAAAGGGTTGAGCCAAGCTAAGCCAGAAGATGAAGACCCACTTTTCGGCGACATTGCTAAAGAAAGTGAAGCGCTAAGCTTAAATAGCACTGATGGCACACGAATCGAATTTATTCGAAACACATAATGTTACAAATTATATGCCAAGATAGTATTCATGGGGCTTATATGGCATTTACATAATTGTTGTGGCTATGACTATCTAACATGCTCTCAATTTCAGTCCGCTCTGTGTCACTACCCATTCCATTTACCCGGGTCGCATAAACCGTTAAAAGCGTCTGCATGTTTGAATGAGCCATCACTTTAGCTACCCACATTGGATTTGCGCCTGCCATTAGATTCATAGTAGCGAAAGTGTGTGGATTTAACTCCTTCAGTATACAAAATATAATGTCGCATAGACTTCCCACACTAAGGTGGACACCTTAGTGTTTTGCATCCGAGTCAAATGTAAATCCACTAAAGTAGCATAAAGTGGGGGACTAAATAACCTAACCGCAATTGCAGCAATCATAGCAACAGCCATCAGACTGATTACCATTTCAGATCCATCAATCATCTCCATTATGATAATAAATGGAATAATAGATACTTGCGTCACTGCAGCCATACAAAGCATGCATATTGCTGTAGCAGCATATTGCTGTAGCAGCATACTGATTACGAAATAACGGCATTACTAATGCCTGCACCAATTAAAATGGTTAGCGCAAATATTCCGCCTGATATGCCACTTAGATAAGTTAAAATAGTTACTAGATATTTTATTGGCGCATTCTGCCACGACTCTCCGGCGCCTCAATCAATCATACCCTTTGTGAAGGCATAGCCTGAATTGAATATTCAATGTAATTTTTTAACCTGAATGTATTGTGAGCTAGTTTGCCTGCGAAGATATTTCCTTAAGCTCCTCGCTAACCTTGCTGGCGAGTCTATTTGCACTACTTGAGGTGGTGGTGTTATCGAGCCAAGAGCCTTCCATTTGTACATAAGCAGTAAATGCTTTCCGCTTTGTCTTGACATCGACTAACAAAAGTCTTGGATACACAAAAAGGTAAGTTGGCTTCATGGCTACGCCGACAATTATATAATCTGCCCCGCTACCTTCAGCCAGACTTGCTGCAACATCAGTGTGGTCAAATAAGTAGGTAGCTGACTGTGTTTCTGATATAGATTTAATTTTGTTATTTACTGGAACAATATCTACGCCATCAGAAGCAAGTTTCTGTTTGAAGGCTTCATTAAAATGTGCAATACGCGCCAGCTCTTGGGGTGGGTTAGGTAAGTCCGTAAGATCATTAAGTGTAAAATCTAAAACCATTACTTTTCCTATTAATGCTGAAGCCTTGGGCTTAGACTCACTTGAGTCAGCCGAATGTGAAATTGTGGATGCCCCCTTTTTGGTAGATACAGCACAAGCAGTTAATATGAGTAAGCTCGCTAGGCTTATAAAAAAAATGAATTTTAGAATTAAATTTTTCATGTGTGGGCTTCTTTAAATACTTGTCTAATGAAGTATACAAATTAATTCTTAGTCACTTGTGAGGGCAACTATTTTCAATAGGTATATACTGACTTGTAAGTATATACCTATTGAAAAGTAGAAGTTAAAAATCAATTCACGAGAGTTTTTGGAATTTAAGTATAAATGTATTGATCAGTAAGGCGGATAATCAGAGGAGCTCAACATACAGCTAAAATTGTCCAACGCCCAGTTTACATATTCCGGCTTGTGTGGCTCTGAATTTTCCAAAGCGCATCAAATAAAACAATGTCCGCTGTAATTATCAAACATTCTAATTATTATAAATTAAAGAAATTTAACTTCTAGGCACTATATTAGTTTATGTTAGTGACATCTAAGTAATCGCAATGAATAACTTAGATACCACTCTGGGCACTATTGTAAAAACATTACTAATAAAGGGCCTAAAATGAACTCCTATTCAACTCCAGGACTCCCTTCAAATGCCCATCTAGGAACACTTCCTTGTGTTGGCTGTAAGAACTCAACTGAATTAGAATTTGATTTTGAATATGCTTTTCAACCGATCGTAGATTTTAATACTAAAACTGTATTTGCTCATGAAGCATTAGTGAGAGGGCCCAACGGTGAAGGTGCTCTTTCCATCTTAAGTAGAGTGAATAATAATAATCGGTACCAGTTTGATCAAGCCTGCCGTGTAAAAGCAGTTAAAACTGCTGCCGAACTACAACTTAAAGGTTTCTTGTCTATCAATTTTATGCCAAACGCAGTTTATAGACCAGAGTTATGTATTAGTACAACGCTGGCTGCAGCAAAAAAATATGACTTTCCTCCTACTAATATTATTTTTGAGTTTACCGAACAGGAGCTTATTCAAGATACAAATCACCTATTAAATATAGTCCAAGCCTACAAAAGTTTAGGTTTCAAGACTGCGCTTGATGACTTTGGTGCAGGCTATGCTGGATTAAATTTATTAGCATGCTTTCAACCAGACATTATTAAAATAGATATGGAGTTAATACGTAATATTGACTCCAGTAAATCACGACAAGCTATTGTTAAGTCTGTGACACGCATGTGTGAGGAACTTGACGTAACCATTGTGGCAGAAGGTATAGAAACAAAAGCAGAAAGAGATACTTTAGTGAGCTACGGTATCAATTTATTTCAGGGGTACTACTTTTGTAAACCCGCATTTAAAGCTGAGGGAGTAATTAATCAAGAAGCTTGGTAATGCATCTAAATTTTTAAAGATGTATGGTCGATTCGAAGTCATATACTTTTGGTACTGTTTTATAGGGGTTAAACCAAAATGGTAAAGAGCTAAACAGAAATGTTTAGCTCTTAATTATCTTGAAGACCCCAGGTTCGCAAGTAAGTTAAGAATGCTTTAGGTTTCCATCAAGCCCTGAGTAGTCTAACTTAGCCGCATCACTTTAGTGGCTATATCTTGCTAACCTATGCCAACTCATGACATAGTTGCGGAGATATATGTCACACTAGCCGTGGGCATAGATAAGCTTTACGTAATATTACAAATTAATCGATAAATTTGCGTAGTATGTGCGGTAAGTTGTTGTCTTATAGTCATTTACCTTGCTATTATCCGAGTTGTTAGCTTAGTAACTCTATAATTCAGCCCATTTAATCACTCATTCTTCTAGGCATGCATGTCCAAACTGTTAATTGTTGAATCTCCTTCTAAAGCAAAAACGCTCAAGAAATATCTTGGTAGCGACTTTGAAGTGCTTGCCTCTTACGGACACGTGCGCGACTTGATTCCGAAAAATGGTGCGGTGGATACAGCCAATGATTTCGCCATGAAGTACGATATTATCGAGCGCAACAGCAAACATGTAGACGCCATTGCCAAAGCGGTGAAAAGTGCTGATAGCATCTATCTCGCAACCGATCCGGACCGCGAAGGTGAAGCAATTTCATGGCATATTGCCGAAATTTTAAAGTCTAAAAATCTACTTAAAAATAAAGTCATGAAACGTGTCGTGTTTCATGAAATCACCAAAAGTGCTGTTGAACACGCAATAGCTGAGCCACGCGATATTTCTATGCCAATGGTAAACGCTCAACAAGCGCGTCGTGCTTTAGATTACTTGGTAGGCTTTAACTTATCGCCTTTATTGTGGAAAAAAATCCGCCGCGGTTTATCTGCTGGACGTGTGCAAAGCCCCGCACTACGCTTAATCGTTGAGCGTGAGCTTGAGATTGAAGCGTTTAAATCCCAAGAGTACTGGTCTATTCACTTAGATGCTTTAAAACATAGTCATGGTTTTACAGCAAAACTAATACAGCTCAACAATCAAAAAGTTGAGCAATTTACGGTCATCAACCATGATCAACAATCTGACATAGTTGGCAAATTATTACTCGCTAGCGCAGGTAAAACGACAGTTTCGCGTGTTGAGAAAAAACAACGTAGCCGCAGCCCAGCTGCTCCATTTACGACCTCTACCCTGCAACAAGAAGCTGTGCGTAAATTAGGCTTTACCACTTCGCGCGCCATGCGTGTTGCACAGCAACTGTACGAAGGTATGGACGTAGGCAGCGGCACAGTGGGTTTGATTACTTATATGCGTACCGACTCATTTAGCATTGCTGCTGAAGCGATTGCGCAGATTCGTGATTACGTGAAAAAGAATTTTGATGCCGAATATTTGCCAAAAGCTGCCATTCAATACAAAACCAAATCAAAAAGTGCACAAGAAGCGCATGAGGCGATTCGTCCGACTGACATCAGCCGCACGCCTGCTAGCGTCCGCCAATATTTAACGGACGAGCAATTTAAACTGTATGAAATGATTTGGAAGCGCGCCTTGGCTTGCCAAATGGCACCTGCTAAATTTGATGCAGTTAGCGTAGATTTAAGCGTCGGTTCTGATGCCAATTTATTCCGCGCCTCTGGTCAAACATTAGTGTTCCCGGGCTTTATTGCCGTATACATGGAAGGTACAGATGATGAGGAAGAAGAAGGCGAAAGCAAGCTCCCACATCTTGAAACTGGCGAAGTATTGACCGTTGAAAAAATCTACGGTGACCAACACTTTACAGAACCTCCACCACGTTATGGTGAAGCTAGCTTGGTCAAGATTTTAGAAGAGTACGGTATTGGCCGTCCTTCTACTTACGCCAGCATCATTAGTACGCTGCAAGACCGTGAATATGTATTATTAGACAAAAAACGCTTTACGCCGACTGATGTTGGACGTGTGGTGAATAAGTTTTTAACAGAGCATTTTACTAAATATGTCGACTATGCATTTACTTCTAACCTCGAAGATGCGCTCGATAGCGTTGCTGAGGGAGAGCGTGAGTGGTTACCACTCATGGCGGAGTTTTGGCAAGGTTTCAACCAACAATTACTCAGCAAAGCCGATGTAGAGCGCCCAGGTAATGAGCTGATTGATGAAGCTTGTCCTAAATGTGGCAAGCCATTACAAAAACAACTCAGCCGTTTCGGTACATTTATTGGCTGTACAGGCTATAACGATGAACCTAAATGTGATTACAAACGCAGCTTAAATGGTGCAGCTCAAGTGGGTAGCGACCCAATCATCATTGGTAACGATGACGAATCTGGCAAAGAAATCATGCTGATGAATGGTCCATACGGCCCTTATTTACAGCTTGGCTTGGCTATTGAAGGTGACAAAAAGAAACCAAAACGTGTCAGCGTACCTAAAGAAATTTCATTAGCGGATATGAATTTAGAAACTGCGAAAATGGTGCTATCTTTACCACGTGACCTTGGTTTACATCCAGTGACGAATAAAAAAATCGTGGCTAATATTGGTCGTTTTGGGCCTTACGTAAACCATGATGCTAAGTTTAAATCGATTCCAAAAACAGACAGTGTATTTACCATTGATTTAGACGGTGCAGTAGCCTTATTAGCGGCAGCTCACACTGGCCCAGCGCCATTAGCCACTTTAGGCAACCATCCAACTGAAGATGGTCAGATTGAAGTGTTTGCAGGTCGCTACGGACCTTATGTACAACACGGTAAGATTCGCGCAACACTGCCAAAAAGCGTTGAGCCTGAATCACTGACTTTGGATGAAGCTTTGGAATTACTAATGGCTAAAGCGCAAAAAGAAGCGCCAGCTAAAAAGACGGCTACGAAAAAGCCAGCTGCTAAAAAAGCACCTGCCAAAAAGCCTGCTGTAGTTAAAGCCACCGCTAAAAAACCAGCGGCAACTAAGACCGCTGCAAAGAAACCTGCTGCTAAAAAGGCCGCTCCTAAGAAAGCTGTCGTTTAATAATATAAGGTTCAATAATCAAAAGCTAAATAAACTTAGTTTAATAGCTCAATAGTTAATTAATTTACGGTAATAAAAAAGCGGCTTTTAAGCCGCTTTTTTATTGCACTTATATTTGTTTAAGCCACTTGTTTAACCACTGACATTTTCACCCAATGAGCCAGTATCGTTATACTCTATCCATTTACGAATTCTATTTGCATCACCAATACGTGACTGCTTGCCTGCTGAATCCAACAAAACAATAATCATAGGCTGACCAGAAATTTCCGCTTGCATCACCAAACAGCGCCCGGCTTCATTGATAAAGCCAGTTTTAGATAAACCTATCACCCAGTCACTACCACGCACTAAGGAGTTGGTATTCACAAAGTTAATTGGATTTTCACGACCATACAATGTAATTTCTTGTGAGGCAGTAGTAGTGACTTGGCGAATTTCAGGGTAGTGATATGCAGCATTCACCATCTTCACCAAATCTTCTGCCGTTGAAACATTATTACTGTCTAAACCAGTAGCATCATAGAAATGTGTAGATTTCATACCCAATACGTCAGCTTTACGATTCATCGCCACCATAAATGCGCCAATACCACCTGGATAATTACGCGATAAAGCGGACGCTGCACGATTCTCTGACGACATCAGTGCAAGCTGTAAAAGCTCGCCACGCGTAAGCTGCGTACCTACATTTAATCTAGAATGCGTGCGTTTTAGATAATCTACATCTTCATCACCAATAAACAACAAATCATCCATCGGTAAATGTGCGTCTAACATCACCATTGCTGTCATCAACTTAGTCACAGAGGCGATTGGCGTAGATTGATTGGTATTCTTTGCGTATATTACTTCACCAGTCAGTTGATTAATTACTAACGCTTTAGATGAAGCTAACTCTAATGGCCCGCTTCCATCGTAAGCACGTTGCACGATCATGCTTACTTTTTGAACATGTACTTTTGATTTTTTAACACCAGCGACATTTCTATTCAGCTTATATTTTGCGAGGTCATAGTTACCGGCTTTATTTTTTTGATATTTGCTATGCGACACTTTGATGTGAGATACCACATGCTTATGCGTTTTTTTTGCAGCCGCGTACGAAAGCATGGGCGACAAGCTTAGTGTCAAGGCGGTATAAAGTAGTATAAGTTTGCGCATAAATAAATTAGTTTCTTTTACGTCATAGAGTTACGAGATAATTCTATATAAAAACTTTAGCTTTGTCATTAAAAATGTTTATCTTTGATAATACTCTTAATTTAAGGGTTCATTATGCATGAATTTCATTTTCATAATTCTATAATTAACAATATAATCACAGGCTTATTCATCATTAAGCAATTATTTTCAGAGCACCCAAAATGCAAATTCCAAAGACCATTCTATACAGCAACGAACATTTATGGACTAAAGCATCGACTGATGGCGCATGGGAGGCTGGCATTACAGACTACGCACAGGATTTACTGGGAGATATTGTGTTTATAGAAGCCCCTGCAATTGGCATTAAGCTTGTGGCAGGGCAACCTTGCGGCCTCGTTGAATCAGTAAAAACAGGTTCGGATTTACATGCTTTGGTTGATGGTGAAGTGATTGAAATCAATCAAGAATTAATTAACTCACCAGAGCTAATTAATGAAAAACCATATCAAGCATGGATATTTAAATATAAACCGAGTGACGATGATGTGGGCAAAACACTATTATCCGCCGAAGCATACCAAGCTTTACTTGACGGCGTTGCTTAAGGACTTTAGTTAATACCCACCAAACAAAGCCTACTTACTAAAAATCAAGCGTACGGAATCTAATAGTTTTTCTATTTCAGCCTTAATGTTTGCACTGACCTGCTGCTCAATTCTTGGCACTTCAACACTTAGTATTTCCTGAACCTTGTTGGCTAACGCTTGCTCAACTTCAGGCAACTCAGCATTTAGCGTTTGCTTGAATTCTTGCTTGCTGGCATCTGCCATCGCCACAAAATCCTGTTTTAAGCTCGCGCTTAACTCACCAGCCAAGCCTTGATATAGCGATGGAAAAGCTTCGCTGACTTCTTTATCTAGCTGCTGTTTAGACCTCAATTGCAACGCATCCAAATAAATGGTTAGCTCAGTATGCGATTGTGCAGTTAGGCCTTGGTAAATCGTTGACAATTCACGTGCCAGATTATTCTGATGCTCAGTTAAAATATCTTCGTGCAGTCGCGTTATTTTATCTTGTAATGCATGGCTGGCATCTTCTACTGTTTTGCTTTCTAGCCCAGATAAAGTGGTCTGCAATTTTTCCGTTAACGAGTCTTGCAACATAGGTAACGCACCAATGAGTTTCGCTTGCACTTCGGCAATGCCCTGCGCCTGCATTTGCACTAAAGCGTTATCTAAATCCGACTTCAAGTTAGTCGCTACCTGAGTTGTATTTTCAATCGTTGCAGTTTCCAAGGTTTTTAAGGTTTCCTGTACCCGGTTCGTCAGCACCTGCTCCATGGCTGGCAATGCAGCGGCGAGCTTAGCCTGCACCTCGGCCATTCCATCTTCATGCATCTGACCCAACGCGCCTTCCAAGTCAGATTTGGCTAAGTTAGCACTTGATTGCAAAACCTGAGTAGCGCTTTCAAGCGCATTACTTTCTAAATTGGCTAAGTTTGCTTCAAACTGTTTAGTAACGGCTTGCTCTATCATGGGCATAGCTTGGCTTAGCTTGGCTTGCATTTCGTCTAAACCTCTAGCCTGCATTTCACTTAAGATATCAGCTAAGTCTGCTTTGATAATGTCTGCATTTGCATGCATCATTTTAGGAATTTCTGTGGCTAAGTCAGCTCTCACTTTATCCACATATACGGCACTATTCTCCATGACCGACTGCTGCGCACTAGCCACGGCGTGGCTAACTTCTTGCGCTACTGAGTCTTTGATTTGTTCAACTGAAGTTTGTTGCGCCTGAACAATGGCGGTATGAATAGTTTCCATCAAGCTAGCATAGCTAGCCTGCTGTGAGGTGTTGAGCTCTTCGTTGATGTGCTGAGTTAATCTAGCGCTTGCCAACTCTTGAATCGCATTAGATTTATCATCTAGCTGTTGCGATTGCAATGCATACTGCTCTTTCAGGGCATCAGCAAGAAAGTTCTGACTCGCCTTTTGCATCTCTGCTGACTCACTCAGCAAATCATCATGCATACGCTTGTTAAACTTTTGCATGACGGCATTTTCAATTTCCTCCTCAAGCTGGAGCTTTAATTGCGGCCTAATTTGCGCAGTCAGTTCAGCAATCAAGTCTGCAGTGATATTGATCGGTTTAATAGATTGTGTAGATTTGACGTGCACTTCTGTTAATAAAGGAATATCTTCTTCTTGCATAATTAAGCCTAATGAAAATTAGATTGAACACTCATCAACTATTAACGAAACCACAGCTTAAGCAGCTGCCGCATCCGTCGATTTTATATCATAGCCACGATCTTTATAAAATCTAAAGCGCGCTCTAGCAGCAGCTTTATCAGCCTCATCACTACCGAAGGTGATGTCACGGTGGTCGCACCCGCTGGGCCGCAGTCAGGCGTGAGCCATCGCGTGACGTGGGAAGGCGCCGTGCGC
>JANLZY010000011.1:0-2035 GCA_031359365.1 Methylotenera sp.
CATGCCATAGGTATGTTGAATGGCGCCAGACACACCAACTGCAATATATAATTCAGGCGCTACTACAACACCAGTCTGACCCACTTGAATATCGTTAGGTGCATAGCCTGCATCTACGGCTGCACGTGTTGCACCTAATGCGGCGCCGAGTTTAAGTGCTAATGGCGATAATACTTGTTCAAATTTTTCGGCACTGCCTAGCGATCTGCCGCCAGAAACGACAATTTTGGCTGAACCTAGGGCAGGACGGTCTGATTGACTGCGAACTTCAGATTTCCAACTGACCTTTTTAAAAGCAGCGGGTGTTTCTGTGTTCACTATCTCAGCGCTTGAAATTTCAGTATTTGCGCCCAATCTTGCCGCAGTAAAGTTGCTGCCATGTACTGTCAGCAATTGAACAGCATCTTTGCTTTGTATCGTGGTTAATACATTACCTGCGTATATTGAGCGAACGTAAGTATTATCCGCTTTTATTTCCAACACGTCAGAAATCATGGCAACATCAAGCAGTGCAGCTATACGTGGCAATGTATTTTTACTAAATGATGAGTGAGCTGCGAGAATAACATCGTAACCCGCGCTGATTGATACAATCAGGCTAGCGATATCCTCTGCTAAAGGATGAGCGAGGTGGGCGACATTTGCATGCACCACACGTTCAACGCCATGAATAGATGCAGCTTGTTGAGCAACTGCATCAGCGTTATAGCCAGCCACTAAAACGTGAACTGGTGAGTTCCAAAATTGCGCTGCTGTCACGGCTTGATGTACGGAAGGACTTAATCGAACACCATCATGTTCTGCTAGAATTAAAATTTTCATACTAAAATTCCCTCGTGTGAGCGTAGTTTCTTTAGAAGCTCTTCAACACTGCCCACTTTAATGCCAGCCTTTCTTATCGCTGGTTCACCTACTTGTATTAACTTAAGGCGTGCATCTACATTCACACCAAGCTCAGCTGCGTTAATCGTTTCAATCGGTTTTTTTCTTGCCATCATTAGGTTTGGCAGTTTCACAAAGCGTGGCTCGTTTAAGCGTAAATCAGCTGTGATGACTGCAGGTAAAGCCAATGCTAGGGTTTCTGTTCCGCCATCAACTTCACGAGTAACTAAGATATCATCACCTTCAATTTCTAACGTGGATGCGAATGTGCCTTGAGGGTAATCTAAAAGCGCAGCTAGCATTTGCCCAGTTTGACCTGCGTCATCGTCAATTGCTTGTTTGCCAAGTATAATGAGGTTAGGTTGTTCACGTGTAACAATAGACTTTAATAGTTTAGCAACCGCTAATGGTTGTAAATCAGCACCTGCCTCTATCAGAATGGCGCGGTCTGCGCCCATTGCCAATGAGTGACGAAGTACGTCTTGGTTCGCTGATGTGCCTAGAGAAACAGCAACAACTTCTGTGGCGATGCCTTTTTCTTTTAAGCGTAAAGCCTCTTCAAGTGCATTCTCATCAAAAGGGTTAATGCCCATTTTGACGCCTTCGATATCCACATCAGAACCATCTGCTTTGATGCGGACTTTAATGTTGTAATCTACCACTCGTTTGACTGCGACTAATATTTTCATGACAGTTTCCTTTGCAATTGCTGTGCATTTTACAGTAGCGTATAATATATACCAAATGGATTATAAAGATTATATATATCTATTATATAGATATATCAATTAGGCATAAAGCACATGAAATATAGCTTACGACAACTTGAGATTTTTGTTGCAATTTGCCGCACTGAGAGCGTGTCGCGGGCGTCTGAGGCATTGTCACTTTCACAATCTGCAACGAGTACTGCGCTCAGTGAACTTGAGCGGCAATTCGATTTGCAGCTTTTTGATCGCGTCGGTAAATCTTTACGCATTAATGAAACAGGGCAGCAATTGTTGCCGAGGGCCGTTGAGTTACTTGATAGAGCCAAAGAAATAGAGAACCTGTTGCAAGGGCATGCTGGTTTTGGGCATATGAGAATTGGTGCAACACTTACCGTCGGTAATTATCTAGCGACGATTCTGGTTGCCAGATTTTTACAGGAGCA
>JANLZY010000034.1:0-3089 GCA_031359365.1 Methylotenera sp.
TAAATCATCAATCAAACAGGCGGCGATATTTGTAATTGATTCGCCAATGGCCATGCGACCTGATGCTGGCGCATTAATTAAGGCTAAAGGTGCTTTTTCACCGATAGCGAACGCTTCACCTACATAGGTTTCATAGCCAGCAAGCGTTACAGCAACGTCTGCCACTGGCACTTGCCATGGCCCAACCATTTGCTCACGCGCCACTAAACCAGTCACTGAGCGGTCACCAATGGTAATCAAGAAAGTTTTATCAGCCACACCAGGCAATCTCAATACACGTGCTGCAGCATCTTTTAAATCAATTTTACTGGTATCAAAAGCCTGTAATTGTTTAGTCGTGCTTTTTACATCACGCGTCATTTTTGGTGGTTTACCGAGCAATACTGACATATCCATATCCACTGGATTATTGTCAAAATGCGTATCAGCTACCGTTAAGTGACGCTCTTCAGTGGCAATACCCACTACAGCAAATGGACAGCGCTCACGTTCGCAAATGGCTTTAAAGCGTGGCAAGTCTTCTTGCGCAATCGCCATGACATAACGCTCTTGCGCTTCATTACTCCAAAGCTCACGTGGTGACATGCCCGGCTCTTCATTATTCACATCACGTAATTGGAAAGTCGCCCCTACGCCAGCATCATTCACTAGCTCAGGGAAAGCATTTGAAATACCACCTGCACCCACATCATGGATACTCAAAATTGGGTTGGCATCGCCAAGTTGCCAGCAACGATCAATCACCTCTTGCGCTCTACGCTCCAGTTCTGGGTTGCCGCGTTGAACTGAGTCAAAATCCAGATTTTCAACGTTGCTCCCTGTATCCATACTTGATGCGGCACTACCGCCAAGACCAATCAGCATAGCTGGCCCGCCAAGCTGAACTAAAGCCGCGCCTGCTGGAATTGGATTCTTTTTAGAGTGCTTTGCAGAAATATTACCAATACCACCTGCCAACATAATTGGTTTATGGTAGCCGCGCACTTCGGTTTTTCCATTTGAATCCAGTGACTCCAACTCAAAAGTACGGAAATAACCTGCAATATTAGGGCGACCAAATTCATTGTTATATGCTGCGCCACCTAGTGGGCCGTCAATCATAATTTGAAATGGTGATGCAATTCGGCTAGGACGGCCGTAATCGTTAGCTTCCCAAGGTTGCTCAAAATTTGGAATATTTAAGTTAGACACTGAAAAGCCGGTCAAACCAGCTTTAGGTTTAGAACCGCTGCCGGTTGCGCCTTCATCACGAATCTCGCCACCTGCACCAGTCGCCGCGCCAGCAAACGGTGAAATCGCCGTTGGGTGATTATGTGTTTCGACTTTCATTAAATAATGCATTTCTTCTTCAACAAAGCTATATGCACCATTTTCACCTGGGTAAAAGCGCTTGGTTTTTTCGCCAGAATTCTGACCTTCAACAATAGAAGAGTTATCTGAATAAGCCACTACAGTGCTGCCAGGATTTAACTTATGCGTATTACGTATCATGCCAAACAGTGATATTTCCTGCTGTGCGCCATCAATCACCCAATCCGCATTAAAAATCTTATGGCGGCAATGTTCAGAGTTCGCTTGCGCAAACATCATCAACTCAACATCGGTTGGGTTACGACCCATACGCAAAAAGTTTTCCAGCAAATAATCCACTTCATCTGGTGATAGCGCCAAACCTAACTCTGAGTTTGCTTGTACAAGCGCCTGTTTACCACCTAGCAAAATATCTACAGTGCTTAGCGGTTTGGGCGCATCGGCGTGATAAAGCTTAGCTGCATCGTCCAAGTTCGCAAACACCATTTCAGTCATGCGGTCGTGAATCAAAGGCAATAGCTGCTGACGCTCTTCTTGCGTTAACTTTTCACCATTTTTGGTTTGCACAAAATATGCAATACCGCGCTCTACACGCTGCACAGCCTCTAAGCCGCAGTGCTTAACAATATCAGTCGCGCGCGAAGCCCAAGGTGAGATTGTGCCGATTCGAGGAATTACCAAAAGCAACTCACCCTGCGGATCTTCGGCCTGCCCAGATGTTGAAAGCGTTGGGCCATAAGTCAAAATTTCTTTTAAAGTATTTTGCTGCACTTCATTTAATGCAACATCAGCACCATTATTTTCAGCCCAAATAAAATGGCGAAATTCAGCATAAAAATGCTTGATGTTTCCAGCATTCTGGCTGAGTTGAGATTGGATTTTCTCGATACGAAATTGAGATAAAGCGGCGCTGCCACGTAGGCAAACCATTTGTGTGTGGGCTTTAGATTGAGTCATTGAAGTTCAGCTAAACAGACGATTTTCGAAAGCGTAATTCTATCAGATTGGAGGCAATTAAGCCTCAAAAAACTGGGTGGGATGATGCATTAGGTATTGTGGCTGTATACAACCACAAGAAATATCTAACAACCAATTACTGGTTGCATACAACCATAAATGTTATTGAAAATATTTAAATATAACCTAACTATATGTTTTTATTGAAAAATTGATTAGGCATAAAATTTGCTTTATATACCCTAATAATTAAATTAATAATTAAAAAAATAATTAACACAACCTAGGGGACTTACACAGTGGTCACAGAAAACAGTTACACACGTATTAACCATAAACTACATCTAGCTGTTTTAGCAGCCTTGCCTGTGCTGGCATTGGCTTCATTAAGCGCCAGCGCGGCTTGTAATGGCAGTATTGGCAGCTCAGCCACTGCCGTAGGTGCTGCAACATCCATTTCTGTACTTTGTAATGGCACCGGTTCATCTGGCAATCTTACGAATGGCGCAGGCACAACCTTGGTAGATTACACAACCGTTGTGGGTACATCAACTGCGCCAGTAGTAGGTAATAATGTGCTGCTACAATTTGATGGACAAGGTCGGACATTAAATAATACAGGCGACATCATCAATAATCGTGTGATTACAGGCACAACTGGTACTCGCGGTCGCACTGCCATATTGATGGGTTCGGCAACGTTGAATGCTGGTTCTGGCACATTATTTACCACCACCACTACTCCGACTACAGGAGCAACAACGGTAAAACTAAATGCAGCGCCAACCACAGCCTACGTGGGACAGACGATGGTGTTTGGT
>JANLZY010000211.1:0-2574 GCA_031359365.1 Methylotenera sp.
ACCGCTTTCTCGCTGATTACTTATCAGCAATCAGCATGCCAGCTATTGATAAAATTACTTTCTTTTAAAATCATATAGTTAAAAATTATCACCAATATTGGTGATGGTGTAATTCATTGCTGCCCGCACCAACATAGTGCTGCAAAGTAATAATTGCACTATTTAAATAACACAGGAATGCTATGAATAAATTTTTACACTAATAATATATATAGGCTCCTATGCATAATGTATAGGAGCCTATATAATATATCTACCATTAAACAGGATAGTCAATAAATGTCAGAGTCATCAGAAAATTGGCAGCCGAGGACAATGCCCTCAATACTAATCTCTCATGCGGCAAGAGCGCTTGCGCGTAGAGCCGATACAAAGTTACGAGACATTGGCATCAGCACTAGCCAATTCCCTGTGCTTGTCGCTTTAAAGGATGGCGCACGGCTTACACAAAAAGAGTTGGCGCAATTAGCCAACGTCGAACAGCCGAGCATGGCTCAGCTTCTAACTCGCATGGAGCGCGACGGTCTTATCCGCAGGGAAGCTGATCCGAACGATGGAAGAAGCAGTCTTATTTCACTGACTGATACCGCCACCAGCCTGTTCTCACCTGTTCGAGCCATCCTTACTCAAGGTAATCAAGAAGCCTTGGCAGGTTTTAACGACAGCGAGATCGAACAGTTGGTCGCTTTGCTTCACCGTGTGATTGCTAATGTGGGCGATGGCAAATGCCTTTTAGCGACTGCATCCCCCAAATAATCTACGCTTAACAAACAATATTTTACGAATTGACGATCAATCCTATGACTCACGCTGACGTACAACAAAAACCCGAATTTACTCGCTATCAAATCTTTGTCATGGGGCTGTTAGCATTTTTACAGTTCTCGGTCATTCTTGATTTTATGATTATGTCGCCGCTCGGTGCACTGATTATGCCTGCGATGGAAATTAGTCCACGCCAGTTTGGCCTGATTGTTTCGGCTTATGCATTTAGTGCAGGCATCAGCGGGCTATTAATGGCGGGCTTTGCCGACCGCTACGACCGTAAGAAAATATTGCTCGTCTTTTATACTGGATTTGTTGCCGCCACCGTATGGTGTGGTTTAGCTCAAACATTTCCAATGTTACTACTGGCGCGCATCGTCACCGGAATCTTCGGCGGCGTGATTGGCTCAGTCGTTCTTGCGATTGCTACCGATCTTTTCGCACCGCAATTGCGTGGGCGCGTGATGGGCGTCATTCAAACAGCTTTTGCAGCAAGCCAGGTATTAGGATTGCCCGTAGGACTTTACTTGTCGAATCGTTGGACCTGGCACGCGCCTTTTTTAGCCATGGCAGCATTCGGTGCCATTGGAGGCATCATCATTGTGTGGCGTATGCAGCCAGTTGTGGGGCACCTCAAAGCGCCGCAGGAACACAGTGCATTTACACACTTGCTCAATACACTTTCCGACCCGCGCCATTTAACAGCATTTGCTACGACTGCGTTGTTAACAACTGGTGGGTTTATGCTCATGCCTTTCAGTAGTGTTTTCACGGTTAACAACTTAGGAGTCAGTATTGAGCATTTGCCGACAATCTACTTGATCACTGGCTTATGTACTATATTTGTGGGGCCGTTAGTCGGCAAGGCCGCTGATAAGTTTGGCAAAATTCCAGTGTTTATGGTGGGCAGTATTGTCACCATGATCATGGTGATGATCTACACCCATTTAGGAACAGTGCCATTTACTACGGTCATCATCGTCAACGTCTTAATGTTTATCGGTATTTTTTCTCGAATGATACCGTTTCAGGCATTGGTGACATCGATCCCAGAGCAAACTAAACGTGGCTCATTCAACGCGGTCAGCGCATCTATTCAACAGTTTTCGGGCGGATTTGCCTCAATATTAGCTGGCCATATTGTCTCACTCGGGGCTGATGGAAAATTACAGCATTTCGAATGGGTCGGTTATATCGTCGTCGGGACGACAATTGTAACCGCCGTCCTGACATGGTTTATTCAGCAGGAAATCCAGAAGCGAACTCAACCTATGCCTGAGGCAGTAATCACTTAAGTTTGAATTTAAACCTTATTCCCAATGTTGATCTAGCTAAAATATTCGGAATAAATGTTGAAAGAATCAACAGAAGCGCCAGTAGCAAGTAAACCCATCGCATAGAGTAAGATGTCACAAAACTCGCTGCTGGTTTTTGTTTTTGCACAAAATCATAAAAGGCTGAATTGTCTTGGCCTTTGATATATTTAGCCTTAATTTCTCCTGCGAGCGAGATTAAATACTCCTCTTCTAGCTGTGATAAAAAGCGATCATATTCAGCTGAGGCCACAGAGGGATCCGGCTCATCTTGGCTAGGGTCAGAATAAGTCACACCTACCGCCCCTGCATTATTATTGTCGCTAATCGGCCAGTAGCCAACACGTTTATTTGCAGAGTTGAATCTTGGTACGCCAACTTTAGTATTGCCGCCAACCCCGACGAATACAAAGTTTTTGCCAATTTGAATACCACTCAGATCTTGCTTGATGGTTACATTGACTCTTGGCGCTTCATCACCATCCGTAAAGAATAG
>JANLZY010000052.1:0-2748 GCA_031359365.1 Methylotenera sp.
CCCTGTACAGGTCTTGTCCTAACATATCTGGTGTCACCAGCGTGATCCCTTTTTCTGACACATAAAAACGTTTAGCATCTAACACCAAATCCACGCCTATTTGCATACCTTCAGGAATACTACAGCCTCGATCTATCACTACATTTTTGAGTATTACATTACGATGAATGGTCACTTTTGGCAGAATAACCGCACCTTCAATATCGCAATAACTATGCACTCGAACATCAGAAAATAACACTGAATTGGTCACAGAAGAACCACTTATTAAGCACCCGCCTGATACCAATGAATCTGTTGCCTTGCCTGTTCTACCCTCGTCGTTAAACACAAACTTAGCGGGTGGCAATTGTTCCAATGACGTCCAAATTGGCCACTCCCTATCGTATAAATTAAGCTCCGGAATCACTCTAGTTAACTCCATGTTCGCTTCCCAATAAGCATCAATCGTTCCAACATCGCGCCAGTAGTAATTACCATTTTGAGCACCAACACAACTTTCAGTAAAACGATGTGCTTGGATTTTATATTTCTTGATGATGTACGGAATAATATCGCCGCCAAAATCGTGGGTAGATTTTGGGTCGCCAGCATCACGAATAAGCTGCTCGTATAAGAATTTAGCATTAAATACATAGATGCCCATACTCGCAAAAGCTTTGGTAGTATCGCCAGGCATGTGTTTAGGGTTAGTCGGTTTTTCTGCAAACTCAATCACGCGATCAGTCGCATCAACCGCCAGCACCCCAAATCCTTTTGCATCTTCCAAGGATACGTTGATGCAGGCTACGGTCATATCAGCATTATTTTTTACATGTGTTGCCAACATTTTACCGTAATCCATTTTATAGATATGGTCCCCAGCTAGAATCAGAATATATTCACCGCCACCTTCACGCAATAAATCTAAGTTCTGATATACCGCATCTGCAGTACCTTTGTACCACTCTTCAGATATACGCTGTTGTGCAGGAATAATGTTCACATACTCATTAAACTCACCACGCAAGAACCCCCAGCCGCGCTGAAGATGTTGAATTAAACTTTGGGCTTTATATTGGGTAGCAACGTTAATGCGGCGAATACCAGAATTAATGCAGTTGGAGAGTGGGAAGTCGATGATTCGGAACTTACCGCCGAATTGTACGGCAGGCTTTGCGCGCCAATCAGTTAAGTTTTTTAAGCGGCTACCTCGCCCACCTGCGAGAATAATAGCTGCGGTATTTTTGGTTAATGTACTAATGAAACGGTCTGAATGCTGATCTTGCGGCATAGCGCCCTCCTGAGGTTTAATTAATCATTTACTTAACTAGCTGGGCTCACTAGTTTAATTTTTTGTTCTTACAGTGTTCGTTTACATTATAATCAGCTTAAAGCACTATAATCTAGCTTAAACACTAGCAATCTAGCAAATATTATTAAATATATTTTTTATAAAAATTTAGGTAGAATTTATCTTGTATAAATCTTAAGCGACTCCAGTTGATTCAACAAGCAAAGTAGCCACAAAAACAAGCGCTAAAGCCAAGTCAGCTTCAAACGCGAATTCAGATTCTTTGAAACTGATTTTAAAAGCAAAACATCACGATCCGTTTAGTTTTTTAGGTTTACACGCTGTTGAAAACGCTTATATCTATCGTGTATTTTTGCCTAACGCCTCTGAAGTTTGGGTTAAAAACTCACGAACGTGGACTAAGCTCAATAAAACACATGCTGATGGTTTATTCGAAGTGTCTAGCGAAACCTCCCTCAAAACGCCGTGCCTACTTAAAGTAAGTGCTGGTGGCAATGAGTACGAAACATATGACCCCTACACATTCGCATCAAGCCTCACACAAGATGAGCTTTATTTGTTTGGTGAAGGCCGCCTATTACAAGGCTATAAAACACTTGGCGCTCAGTGCATCTCTCAAAAAAATATTGAGGGCGTACGATTTTCCGTTTGGGCACCTAATGCTGAACGTGTCAGTGTAATTGGTAGCTTTAATAATTGGGATGGTCGAGTACATTCAATGCGCGCGCATGGTTCTAGCGGCGTTTGGGATATTTTCATTCCACATTTAACAACCAGTGACACCTACAAATTTGAAATCCGCAATCGCCATTCTGGCAGTATTTTAGCTAAAACCGATCCCTATGGTTTTGAGTTTGAACCACGCCCCAGCACAGCAGCAAAAATCAGTAAAAGTCAGCATCAATGGCAAGACAAAAGCTGGCTAGATGCGCGTCAAAAACGTGATTGGCTGCATGCAGCATTCAATTGTTATGAAGTGCATCTTGGTTCATGGCAGCGCAATGAGCAAGGTCATTTTTTAACTTATCGTGAACTCGCAAACATATTGGTACCTTACGTCACGGAAATGGGCTATACGCACGTTGAGTTGATGCCAATTTCAGAACACCCGCTCACTGAGTCTTGGGGTTACCAAACCACAGGCTATTTTGGCGTGACCAATCGATTTGGCTCACCAGATGATCTACGCTTTTTGATTGATGCATTCCATCAAGCTAGCATTGGCGTGATTTTAGATTGGGTGCCAGGTCATTTTCCAAAAGATGATTGGGCATTAGCGCGATTCGATGGCACGGCATTGTATGAACATGAAGATCCGCGCCTTGTGGCCGGCGGCGACCGCGGCCCGCGCGTACTGCATGCAGAGCACCGACTTGCCGGTGCCCGCCGCGCCCGTGATCAGCGTGCTGGTTCCGCACAGCACCCCGCCACCGAGCAGCAGGTCGAGCTCGGGC
>JANLZY010000102.1:0-5444 GCA_031359365.1 Methylotenera sp.
GCATTTTTGCGAAATTTGCAGATGAAGAAGCTGACATTCAAGATGCTCCTGCACTTGATGAAAGCATATTTAGATTACCTTTACGCAGCCAAAAACGTGGATGGCTAAAAGCGCCACGCATTACCTTTAGCACCGAATTTCCTGTATCACTCTTTCATGTTTGGGCATATGCTGAAACGGCAAACCAGTGCTTGATTTACCCTAATCCAAGCTTACGCAGCCAAGTATTACCTAGCACAGATGCCGATGGCACCACTGGACAATTATCAACAACGCAAGGTGATGATGATTTTGCCGGGCATCGCAACTACCAGTTTGGCGACTCGCCTAAACGCGTCGATTGGAAAGCCTCCTCTCGTGAACAAGGGTTGCTGGTTAAACAGTTTCAGGGTGAATCCAGCTCTACCTTGTGGTTAGATTTTAATGCAACGACTGCCAGCAATCTGGAGTTACGCATCAGCCAGCTCACGCGCTGGGTGTTAGACGCAAACGCACAGCAACTGAAGTACGGTCTACGTTTACCACAACTCAGCATTCAACCTAGTATCGGCGATGCCCATTATCACCAATGTTTAACGGCACTGGCGCTGATGTAATGGCGAATCAAACTGGCACACAAACTAAAATCAGTATGCAAGCCATTATTTGGTTGCTACTCTCGTTAAGCATCACTTTCACGCTATATGCATTTAATCTAGAAAACTGGGTGCCTGCATGTTTTGTGGTATTTGGAGTTTGGCGCTATTTAATTGAAAAAAACACTTGGGCTTACCCCAAACTCTGGTTACGTTTTCCGCTAACAATTGCTGGTGGTTTCGCAGTTTTAGCCACCTATGGCTCACTGTTTGGAAGAGATGCAAGTGTTGGCTTGTTAGCAGTGATGATTTCAATAAAGCTACTTGAAACCAGAACGAAGCGCGATTTTGTTGTGATGGTAGTGTTAAGTTACTTTCTCACGGTTAATATCCTACTTTCCACCCAAGCCATCTGGGTTTTTCTAGCGGTTTTACTCGCATTGACGGGGCTTACAGCTTGCCTGATTAGCGTGAGTCATCAAAGTAAGCAAGCGACCACTAGCCCACAGATATGGAAAGCTCAAGCAAAATTAGCAGGTAAACTACTACTGCAAGCGACGCCTATCATGTTGGTGTTATTTGTGCTGTTTCCGCGCATTCCAGGTCCGATTTGGGGCATTCCACAAGATGTTTATAGCAGCATGACTGGACTTTCAGATAGCATGGAGCCTGGCAACATCAGTCAACTTAGCTTATCAAGCAAAATCGCTTTTCGTGCTGAGTTTAAATCTGCGATTCCTGCAAACAACCAGCTCTACTGGCGCGGCCCTGTATTGTGGCATCAAGAAGGTCGGCGCTGGCAAATGACTAGCGACAGCATTCCATTGCCAACGGAAACCATAGAAACTTCAGGCGAAGCTACTGATTACAGTATCACGCTAGAACCACATAATCGCAATTGGCTATTAATGCTTGATTTACCAGAAATGTCATCAAGCACATTACCAGCCGAAGCCCACATTAAGCATGATATGCAGGTGCTTTCCAAAGAACCGATTCGCACACGCATTCGCTATCAGGCTCATTCATACTTACATTACACATTGGGGGCTAAGTTAAATGAGCGTGAACGCACGCTAGCACTGCAATTAATAGAAGACGAAAATCCTAAAACGCGCCAACTTGCTGCCCAATGGGTCAGCGAGAATAAGTCACCTACGGCCATTGTAGAAGCTGCACTCAGGATGTTTCGTGAGCAAGCATTCGTTTACACACTTGCACCGCCAAGACTAGGCAAAGAACCCGTTGATGACTTTCTATTCAATACCAAGCGCGGCTTTTGCGAGCATTATTCCAGCAGCTTTGTCTATTTGATGCGTGCTGCGGGTGTACCCGCACGCATCGTTACAGGCTACCAAGGCGGTGAAATCAACCCTAATGGCAATTACCTTATCGTGCGCCAATCTGATGCGCATGCGTGGGCGGAAGTCTGGTTACAAGATAAAGGCTGGGTACGTATAGACCCTACCTCGGCTGTATCCCCAGACCGCATAGAATTCGGAATTGGGACAGCACTGCCAGATTCAAATTTATTACCGTTACTCTCACGCCAAGATTACCCTATACTGAAAAAGCTCTACATGAACTGGGATGCAGTCAATAACGGCTGGAATCAATGGGTACTAGGCTACGACCAAGTAAAACAGCTCGCACTCCTCAAGAGGCTCATCAACCAAGACATCGCATGGGAAGACATCGGCTTAATATTAGTCTTGACTATGATTGCCTTAATGCTTTTTGTAAGCTACTTGTTGCTGCGCAATAATGGCATTGTGCTAAACCCAACAAACAAAATCTATCAACAGTTTTTGAAGAAGCTATCTAAAGCTGGTGTCACTAAACTAGGCCATGAAGGTGCAATTGATTTTGGCAACCGTGCCGCTAAAGCCTTACCAAATCAAACCATTGAAATACTAGAAATATCAGCGTTATACTCTTCAATGCAATATGCTAAACATCAAGCTAGTAGCAATATAACCAATGCAACGAATCAACAAACGCTAAACTTGCTCAAACAATTAGTAAAAAACCTAAAAATTAAATGACCGAACACTCAATAAATACAGACCAAGAACCCCCTGACGAGCACTACATGCAGCTAGCTTTAGCGCTTGCACAAGAAGCAGCCGTTGCAGGCGAAGTACCGGTAGGCGCGATTGTTGTGAAGGATGGCGTGGTGATTGGTCGTGGTGGCAACTCACCGATTGATACACATGACCCGACAGCCCATGCAGAAATCGCCGCCTTACGCGATGCCGCTAAGAATTTAGGTAATTACCGCTTGGTAGACTGCTCACTTTACGTGACTTTAGAACCATGTGCGATGTGCACAGGTGCAATTCAACATGCAAGAATTGCTAGGCTAGTATACGGCGCGAGTGACCCTAAAACAGGTGCTTGCGGCAGCGTGGTGAACTTAATGGCAGAGCCAAAACTGAATCATCATACCGAGGTGTTTAGCGGCGTGTTAGCTAATGAATGTGGTGCAATATTGAGTGAATTCTTTAAACAACGGCGATTAAAAAATAAGCAATAAAAAAACCCGCCGTAGCGGGTTTTTTTATTGGCATAAGACTTAATTCAAAACCTAGTCATTCCCGCCAAAAGACATCAAGATGTTCAATAAATTACTGAATATATTGTAGATGCTAATAAATAATGACAGAGTAGCCATCACATAATTTGTCTCACCACCACGTACGATTTGGTTCACTTCATACAAAATGAAACCTGATGAGATCAGAATGAATACCGCTGAAATAGTAAGTGATAAGGCAGGAATATGTAAAAATAAGTTAGCAATAATCGCTAAAAACACGACCACTACACCTATCACCAAAAACTTACCTAAAAAGCTGAAATCTCTCTTAGTAGAGCTGGCGATACCTGCCAATGTCAAAAAGATAATACCTGTACCTGCTGCCGCCAAACCTACTAACTGACCGCCGTTACGTAAATGCAATGCATGTTGCAGTAATGGGCCTAACATCACACCCAACAGGAATGTGTAAACCAAAAGCAAGACAATCCCTAAGCCACTGTTGCGATTAGCGGTGATCGCCATTTGCATGCCAATAGTCACTGCCATAAATGCACCAAATGCCATAAATGGGTGCAAGGCTATAACACTAAAATCAATGCCCATACCAATAAAAGCACCAATCACGGTTGGGATCATGGTTAAGCTCAGCATTGCATAGGTGTTACGCAACACTTTATTAGTAGCCAGTTGTGCTGATTCTGAACGACCTAGAACCGGTGTATTGTCAAACATTGTGTATTCCTTTAAGTAATAAAAAACTAAATTACTAAATTTATTAAAATAGTGTTTATTAAGACACTGCTTACTAAGATAGCGTTTAAGCCAATAAGTTTCAAGTGATAAATTGTTACAAATTAATGTTGAGTTACTAACAGTCATTAAACTTTAACTAGACAAACAACTCGCCTTCAGACTTTCCAACTAATGCCACTTGATGTACGGCTTTTACAAAGTCTGCACTTTCGTGCAATTTATCTAAGCTGAGCGGATTTCTTTGTCCATGCATGCGCGCCAGCCTTGCAATGCTTTGCGCGGAAATCGTCCATTTAAGATTCGCCAGCAGCTCATCTGCCATGGCGGGTTGATTGCATAGCAACACCATGTCGCAGCCCGCATTTAAAGCGGCCAAAGCGCGCGTAGTAACATCGCCGCCCGCAGTTGCTGCCTCCATACTTAAATCATCGCTAAAAATAACGCCGTTAAAACCGAGGCGTTCTCTTAGAATTTTTTGCAACCATCGTGGCGAGAAACCAGCAGGCTTATCATCTACTTTAGAATAAATGACATGCGCTGGCATAATCGCTTGAATGCCATCGTCAATCAGCATCCTGAAAGGCTGCATGTCATTTTGTGCGATTTGGTCAAACTCGCGGTCATCCACTGGCATGCTCACATGTGAATCTGCCACCACAAAGCCATGGCCTGGAAAGTGTTTACCCACCGCAGCCATGCCGCCTTTTTTAAGACCTTGCATCAGTGAAAAAGCTAAATCATTAATCGCTTGTGGCTTAAGGTGAAACGCTCTATCGCCAATGACTAAGCTATCGCCATAATCCATATCAAGCACTGGCGTAAAACTAAAATCTATACCGTGTGCGCGTAACTCTGCCGCTAAAATCCAGCCTGCTTCTACTGCTAACTCTTTCGCTTTTTTCGGATTGGTGTCCCAAATCTTGCCAAACTCACGCATAGGCGGAATTTTAGTAAACCCGTCTCTAAAGCGCTGCACGCGGCCACCTTCATGGTCTACCGCAATTAAAAGAGGTGGCTGGCGAACCGCATGAATGCTGGCTGTCAGGGCTTCTAATTGCGCGTTATTTTCATAGTTACGTTTAAATAATATAACACCACCCACCAATGGATGCTGCAAACGACGTATATCTTCTGCCGTGAGTGTTGTACCAACCACATCCAACATAAGAGGACCTAATGACATATTTCACCCTTTAAAATCTATTTTTTTGACAACTCTGTAGGTCGGGTTTCAACCCGACCTACAAATTTAGGTTTCTGTTCTTACGTCTAACTTATCACGTAAATAATCGCCGCCTAGGTTAATCGCTAAAATCAAACTCATCAAGCTTAATCCTACAATTAATACATAATGTGGCGCGATTAGCATGTATCGCACACCATCGCGCAGCATAGCGCCCCAAGAGGCATTCGGCGCTTGTATACCTAAGCCCAAAAAAGATAGGCTGGCTTCGGCAATCATCACGCTGGCCAGACTGTAAGTTGCTTCTACAACTAATATCGACGTCAATAAGGGCAAAATATGCCTAAATATCATACGAGGGACGGAGGCGCCTAACGATTCCGCAGCCAAC
>JANLZY010000105.1:0-2168 GCA_031359365.1 Methylotenera sp.
TTAAAATGCTACATTGCGAAGGCACATCATTAGGTGAGATTGCCCTGCTCTATCGCTCCAATGCGCAGTCGCGCATTTTAGAACAAGCACTGTTTAACGCCAACTTGCCTTATCGTGTGTATGGCGGTTTACGCTTTTTTGAGCGTGCCGAAATTAAGCATGCACTTGCTTACATGCGTTTAATTGCGAACGCTAATGATGACACAGCGTTGTTGCGTGTCATTAATTTCCCAACACGCGGCATTGGTGCGCGCAGCCTAGAACAGTTACAAGAAGTTGCTCGTGCGGAAAACTGTAGCATCTGGCAAGCCGCGATTAACAAGGTCGGTAACGGTAAGCTTGGCGCTAAAGGTATAGAAGGCTTTGTAGCCCTGATTAGACAGATGGTAGACAATGCTTATGGCATTAGCCTGCGTGAGCTGACTGAATTAGCCATTACCATGTCTGGCTTAGTCGCCCATTATGAGAATGACAAAGAAGGTGAAGACCGTATAGAAAACTTGAAAGAGTTGGTGACTGCTGCCGTATCGTTTACCAACCGAGATTTTGGCAACCACAACAATGTGGATGGCGAAACCGAACAAGATTTACTCACACAATTTCTAAGCCATGCCAGCCTAGAAGCAGGTGAGCACCAAGCAGATGTCGGGCGCGAAGCTTTGCAGTTGATGACAGTGCACGCATCCAAAGGCTTGGAGTTTAAAGCAGTCTTTATCAGCGGTTTAGAAGAAGGCTTATGCCCGCATGAGCAAAGCTTATTTGAAAATGCAGGCTTAGAAGAAGAACGCCGCTTGATGTATGTTGCGGTAACCCGCGCCAGACAGAGACTTTACTTAAGCCACGCACAAAGTCGCATGTTGCACGGTAAAGTACGTTACGGTATTCCTTCACGCTTTCTAGATGAAATTCCAGAAGAGCTACTCAAGCGACTAAACAGCAAACCTGTCGCAAGGTCTGGTAGTAACCGCGACTATAGTGAGTTGCCAGCCATGATGAGCAAACAACAAAGTAGTAACCAGAAAAACGCTATGCCGTGGAAAATTGGCCAGCAAGTCGCGCATACTAAGTTTGGAAATGGCGTAGTTGTAAGTTATGAAGGCAACGCAAATGATATGCGTGTGCAAGTGAATTTTGGTCGTGAAGGCTTGAAATGGTTAGCGCTGGAGTTTGCTAAGCTTACGCCGATTTAGTACCAATTCAGCACCAATCTAGCGATTACTTAACACGCCATTAAATTGGAATGGCGTGTTTTAATCAGCTGATTCTGTGATGTTAAAAACATCCACGTAACTAGTATACAAACTGGTCATCATCACAGGCACAGCAACGATTAGGCCTAAGCCAAATGGAATAATCGCAACGACTAATATCACCATAAAAATCAACCCGTAAAGCAAAAACGGTAGCATGTTTTTTAGGCAGGCGACAAAGCTTAACTTCATCGCATCCAATACCGCTAGGTTATGTAAGCCAATCAGTACAGGCGCATACCAGTAAGCCATCAATACCGGCAGAATAAACAGCATGGCAATAAGAATCGGCAACATCATGGCATTGGCTTGCGCAGGGCTAACCTCTTGACCCTTCATTAACAACTCAATGGTATCTTTATCCAGTGTTAGAACCACCATCACCATAATCACTAGCAAACTCAACATATAAACACCACCCACAGAAATCAGCTGCGCGGTATTTTTCTTAAAGCCTTCAAATAAATGATTGATTTCTAAATCTTGTTTCAGCACAAGCGCTTTGCAGCCCCACATCATACCTGCAGCAAATACAGGGGCTAACAATGTGGTGACCACAGAGCCAATCACGGGGATGAATGAGATAGGAATAATAATCGCTAAATAAATCAGCAAAATCACAATCCACATCACTGGGTTGGCTTTAAACAAATTAAAGCCGCTCACAATCCAAACCCAAGCGTTGCCTGCTGGAACTTGTCGACTTTCTAAAGTTGTATTGATTGAGTTTTCGGTCATGATATTTTTCTCTATTTTGACTAGGCTAAACTAGTGCGTAATTTCAAGATTCTTTGAAAATGGTTAGGGTCTTTTGCATGTGTCAACTCACCCGCTTGCGGATAGATTTGATCATACAAACGTGACAACCAAAAGCGTAAAGCGGCTATGCGCAGCAAGGCTGACCATGCGGCATGTTCG
>JANLZY010000107.1:0-2112 GCA_031359365.1 Methylotenera sp.
GTGTAAAAGAAAAACCATAGGCCAAAACCAATAGATCCAAATATTGCCCACCACCACTGTACAAAAATATCTGAAATTGCCATAACAATAAGTGTGGGAGCAGGCAGCTCTGCACCAAACCCATCGAATAGCGTCTTAAATGCTGGAATCACAAATATCATTATCACTGCAACAATCACAAATGCAACTACGATAATTGATATCGGATAGAAAAGAGCTGACTTAATTTTAGACTTAATCGCGAGTATTTTTTCTTTATAAGTAGCAAGACGATCAAGCAGTGTATCTAAAATACCGGCCTGCTCTCCCGCACCGATTAGGTTGCAAAACAAAGAGTCAAAATGTAGTGGGTACTTACGGAAAGCTGCGCTCATGCTACTACCTGTTTCTACATCAGACTTAATATCTAACAAAAGTTTTGCAACGGCAGGGTTACTATGACCTTTACCTACAATGTCAAAAGATTGAAGCAGCGGTACACCAGCTTTCATCATGGTGGCAAGTTGACGAGTAAATAGCGTAATATCTTTATCTGAAACAGAGCCTTTGCTAGCAAAACTGCTTTGTTTTTTAATTTTGGTAACAATGATGCCTTGACGTCGTAAAGTAGCGCTCACAAAGGATTCCCCCGTGGCGCGAATTTCGCCTTTTACGGACTTGCCTTTCTTGTCTTTGCCTTCCCAAGAGTATGTGACTTCTTTCGTGGCTTTAATATTTGCTGCCATAGTGATTCCCTGTATTATTCGTTCGTACAAGCTTCGACTTCTTCGATCGAAGTTAACCCTTGCATTACTTTTATTAAACCAGATTGACGCAAATCTTTCACTCCCTCAAGTTTTGCTTGGTCTGCAATGTCATGCGCGGTTCCGCTTTTCATTATAATGCGGCTAATCGCATCGGTAATTGGCATCACTTGGTAAATGCCTACTCGACCTTTGTAGCCGTTGTTACAGAGTTCGCAACCGCCTTCTTTAGGCCCATATAGTTGCCACTCATCTTTAAAGTCGTCTTCAGTGAAGCCAACACCGAATAAAGCTTCTTTTGGTACATCTAAAGGTACTTTGCAGTTTTTGCACAAACGTCTGGCTAAGCGCTGTGCTGTAATCAGTGAAACAGCAGATGCAATATTGAACGGCGCAACACCCATGTTGAGCAGGCGCGTCAATGTTGAGGGCGCATCATTGGTATGTAGTGTAGACAATACCATATGGCCTGTAGACGCGGCTTTAATCGCCATGTCTGCGGTTTCTAAGTCGCGAATCTCGCCAATCATGATAATGTCTGGATCTTGGCGAAGAAATGACTTTAATGCGGCGGCAAAGGTTAATCCTTGCTTGTCATTCACATTGACTTGGTTGATGCCAGCTAATGGAATCTCACAAGGGTCTTCCGCTGTTGCGATGTTCACATCAGGTCTATTCAAGATATTCAAGCAGGTATACAGTGAAACGGTTTTACCAGACCCTGTAGGCCCTGTTACCAATACTAGACCATAGGGACGACTAACGGCGCTCAGTAGACGTTCTTTTTGAATTGGCTCATATCCCAGTGCTTCAATACCTAATGTGGCGCTAGATGGATCTAAAATACGCATTACAATTTTCTCACCATTGATGAGAGGTAAGGTGCTGACACGGAAATCGATAGTACGAGTCTTGGATAGCACTAGTTTCATCCGCCCATCTTGTGGAATGCGCTTTTCAGAGATATCCATGCTAGAGATAACTTTAATCCTCGAAGCTAGCTTCTCTTTAATGGCGAGTGGCGGCTGTGTGATTTCACGAAGTATGCCATCTACGCGATAGCGTACGCGGTAGAATTTCTCATAAGGTTCGAAGTGTAAGTCAGATGCCCCCATGTTGATTGCATCTATTAACATTTTATTCAAAAACTTAACCACTGGCGCATCATCAACCTCTTGCGTCTGCACCTCATCTTCAATTGGTGATCCATCTTCACCACCTAAATCGTAGTCGTCACCAAGATTCATTGACTTCAAGCTGGTATCGCCAGCTTCAGCAATCCTATCTATCCAACGTCCGAGCTTATCATCTTCAACGACTACAGGAGATAAAGCCATGCCCATTTGAAACTGCACGCTATCTAATGCAT
>JANLZY010000203.1:0-5706 GCA_031359365.1 Methylotenera sp.
GAATGGGGAGCATGGGCGGTGGTTTTAGCACGATTTTAATGGCATTGCTTGCTGCAGGGGTTGTGATGTTTTTGATTTCAAAATTCAAAAAACCGCAACCAGCTAATAACTTTAACCCTTCCACTGTGACGCAATATGCTGGTGAGTCTGCTTATAGCTCACAAGACTCGCAGTCACAGGCTCGTAGCAGCGCGTCGGGTTTTGGTGCGGCTAATTCTGTTAATAGCAATATTCCACCAGATTTTCCTGTAGATAGTTTTATTCGCAGTGCAAAAGCCTCATTTATTCGCTTGCAGGCGGCTAATGACAATAAAGATAGTAACGATATTCGTGAATACACCACGCCAGAAGTATTTGCCGAAATTACTATGCAAATGCAGGAGCGTGGCAATGTCGCACAGAAAACAGAGGTCATCGCCATTCAAGCTGAGTTACTCGAAGTGAATGATGATGCAGTGTTCTCAGTGGCTAGCGTACGCTTTACGGGTCAGCTTAGTGAAAATGGCGGCACCCCAGAAAGTATAGATGAAGTGTGGAATATACAAAAACATCTACATGATGAAAACGCTAAATGGTTGCTAGCGGGTATTCAGCAAACAAATATTCAATGAGCTAGTTTTCAGTAACATTTAGGATTTTTTCTTCAATATTAAGCCTAGTCAGAAATGACTAGGCTTTTTTATTTTGAGGTGTTGCGCATGTGGCTTGCTAGCGCTAATTTAAAATAAGAACGCCTATGTTGCCTAGCGTACAGAGCGTTTAAGCTTGCAGACGTAACATGCACTCAATTACTCAAGCGGTTGAACGCAAACGTTATTTAAATTTTTTAAAATAAAGGCAAACTTATATGAACAACAGTCTTATTCAAATCGCAGTGGTAGCGACCTTAGGTTTAACCGCACTTTCAGCTTCAGCAGAAGATATGTACCGCGGTGCTTGGTATGCTTTACCAGGCATTAGCTATATGGACACGGACAATGATCTAAATGCTGGTAATGGCGGCGGCGCATTTATCAAGTTTGGTAAAGAAGTGAGTCCTAGCTGGGATATTCAAGGCGGTTTGGGCTACAACACCTCAAATGAAAACGGCATTCCGGGCGCGAGCGGTCGATACAAACAGACAACATTGGGTTTAGATGCTTTATACATGTTGAGTCGTGATAAGTTTCGTCCATTTGTGTTAGTCGGCGCTGGTGTAGCACGCAACAAACTAGGTTACTCTATTCCTGCTCCAAACAATGATTTGAGCAACACTAAAACTGGTTGGATGGCAAATGTGGGTTTAGGTGCACAATATTTAGTGAGCGACACTTTTGGTTTGCAAGCTGATCTGCGTCAGCAATGGAGTCGCGCTAAGGGTGGGTTAGATAATAATTTGGATGGAACGAATGTTAGCCATAGTGAAACAATCAGCAATACCTTGTTAAGCCTAGGCGGCATTTTCCGCTTTGGTGCACCAAAGCCAATGCCCGTAGTTGCAGCGGCTGAGCCTGTCGCTGCGCCATATGTAGCCCCTGAATCGGTCGCTGAAGTAGCGCCTGCTCCTGTAGCCGTAGTTGAAGCATGCAAGCCAAAGTTTGAAACTGTTACCATTTCTGCTGAAAAGCTATTTGGTTTCGATAAATCTAAATTGCAAGAGGGCTCTAAGCCTGTCCTAGATGTTGTTGTGGCTAAACTTAAAGAGCATTCAGAATTCAAATTGGTGATGGTAACTGGTTATACGGACCGTATTGGTTCAGAGGCTTACAATCAAAAACTTTCAGAACACCGTGCTAATGAAGTGAAAGATTACATCGTTTCACAGGGTATTGACGCAAGCCGCTTACAAGCAATTGGCAAGGGTGAGTCAGAGCCAGTAGTTGACTGCAAAGGTGTTAAAGGTAAAAAGCTGGTTGAGTGTTTAGCACCTAACCGTCGCGTTGTGATTTTAGACGAAGAGCAGCGTAAAGTTGAAGGTCAGGCAGCTTGTAATTAAGTTTAACTGGCTCCTAAATTAGCTGTTTTAACAGTAATGGTAGTGTTGATGCGACTCAATAGAGTTGCCTCAACATTTTCACTCATTACTCAATTGGGAGAAATCAATGGATATTAAATTAATCATAGAGTTAGCTAACTTTGCATGGAATAAGGCGTTAAACAGCGGAAACATAAAGCTGCTAGCCAGCCTTTACAGTGAAAACGCAACGTTATCATCAGGCAATGGATTAACGCTCGCAGGTCGTAGCGAAATAGAAGCCCTATTTAATAGCTTGGTTCAAAATGGTGTGCATAATCATACTTTAGAGATTGTTGAATGCGGCGGATCAGACAAAATCATCTACCAAGTTTCTAAATGGCATGCAAACGGAACAGAATCATCCTCTTTCGGTGGTATTACCATGAGTGTGCTAGAACAGGGTTCTGACGGACAATGGCATACAAATTCTCATGTGTGGAATATGAAAACTTAGTGACTGTTATTGAGTTGCTTGGTGTAAGTTCTGTAAAAGTAGCTATAAATTACTAAGGTAGGTAACTTGTTATCCACCTATTTTTTTGGACGCAAGATAGGCAGAATAGACTGCTAATGCGCTTCATGAGCGGTGTACAATATCGCTCATGTCAAATATCCCCGCACTACAAACGCTACACGACGTTTTCGGTTATTCCACTTTTCGCGGTGAGCAGCAGGCTATTGTTGAACATGTTACCGCTGGTGGCGATGCGTTAGTATTGATGCCAACTGGCGGCGGCAAGTCTTTGTGTTATCAGTTGCCAGCTTTGTTGCGCGAGGGTGTTGGTATTGTGGTCTCGCCCCTTATTGCACTGATGCAAGACCAAGTGGATGCGCTTAAGCAACTTGGTGTGCGAGCGGCGTTTTTGAACTCTAGCCAAGATGCCGATGAGGCACGTGAAATCACCGCACAGTTGATGCGTGGGCATTTACAGATTGTGTATGTGGCGCCCGAACGTTTACTGATGAGCAGTTTTTTATCATTACTTGACGAAATAGAAGAGGGCGCTGGCATTGCGCTTTTTGCCATTGACGAGGCGCACTGCGTTTCTCAGTGGGGGCACGATTTCCGTCCTGAATATCGCAAACTTACTGTGCTGCATGAGCGCTTTCCGCATGTACCACGTATCGCACTCACCGCCACTGCTGATGCACCGACGCGTGCTGAAATTGTTGAGCGACTTAAGCTTGAAGAGGCGCGCCAGTTTGTTTCTAGTTTTGATCGCCCAAACATCAAATATCGTGTCACGCAGAAAGCCAATGCACGTCAGCAGCTAGAGGCATTTTTAGACACAGAGCATGCTAACGATGCAGGAATCATCTATTGCCTAAGTCGTAAAAAAGTAGAAGAAACCGCCGAATGGTTAAAAACACGCGGGTGGGATGCTTTACCTTACCATGCGGGCTTAGATGCCAGCGTGCGCAACCAAAACCAGCGCCGATTCTTACGTGAAGAAGGTGTGATTATGGTCGCTACCGTGGCGTTTGGTATGGGCATAGATAAACCAAATGTACGCTTTGTGGCGCATTTGGATTTACCCAAAAGCATGGAAGGTTACTATCAGGAAACTGGCCGTGCGGGGCGTGATGGCTTGCCTGCTAACGCTTGGATGACCTATGGTTTGGGCGATGTAGTGAGCATGCGCAAGATGTTAGATTCAGGCGATGCGCCAGAAGAACGCAAAGCAGTCGAGCGACAAAAGTTAGATGCTTTGCTAGGTTTCTGTGAGTCCACCAGCTGCCGCCACCAAACCTTGTTGCGCTATTTCGGCGAAACCCATTCTGGCAATTGCGAGCAATGCGATAACTGCCTAAGCCCAGTCGATACATGGGATGCCACACAAGCCTCGCGCATGGCGCTTTCATGCGTATATCGCACAGGGCAGCGCTTTGGTGTTGTGCATTTAATCGATGTTTTATTGGGCAAGAACACGCCAAAAATTCAGCAATTCAATCATCAAAGCTTAAGCACATTCGGCATAGGTAAAGGTTTAACGCAGTCACAATGGAGCAGTGTTTACAGGCAGTTAGTCGCAGGCGGTTACTTAGAAAGTGATATTGAAGCTTACGGCGGCTTAAAGTTGGCTGAATCTGCAAAACCTGTACTAAAAGGCGAAGCAGAAGTGTGGTTGCGCCAAGATGTAGAAGTAGTCGCCACTCGTAAAGTCAGCAAGGCCGAACGTGGCACGCGTGCCAAAGAAGGTTATGAAGAGGTGGCTGATGACCCGCTATGGCATGCACTAAAAGCAAAACGTATGGATCTAGCAAAAGACCAAGGTGTGCCGCCTTATGTGATATTCCACGACAGCACGCTGCTAGAAATTCTCAATCAAAAACCGGGTAGTCTCACTGAAATGAGTCAGATCACAGGTGTTGGACAAGCCAAGCTTGAGCGCTATGGCGATGCATTTTTAGAGGTGCTAGAAGATAGATAAAATATTGAGCGGTAAACGAGCTTACAAAACTCGCGCGCGATGTTTTAAACTTAACAAAACTCAATACAATTACGACCATTTTCCTTTGCTTGATACAGCATTTTGTCAGCCCTAGCAAAAAGCAATGATTGCTCTGAATCCATCGTAGGGGTAATAGTGCTCACACCAACGCTCACTGTCACCACGTCACTAACACCGGACATAGCATGTTCAATTTTCTGCGCAAATACGATGTTACGGCATCTCTCTGCTATTTCTAGCGCCGCCGTGGCAGTTGTATTAGGAAGTAGTATCACAAACTCCTCACCACCATAACGAGCCACAAGGTCCGTGACACGCATAGGCGTCTGAGAAAGCGCATGCGCCACTTTGACTAAGCAATCATCACCCTGTAAATGTCCGTAGTAATCGTTATATAGTTTAAAACAATCAATATCGGCAATGATTAATGAGACAGGCTGTTGGTTACGACGAGCGTGCTGCCATTCTGTAGTAAGTGTTTGATCGAATGATCGGCGATTTGCAATGCTAGTTAAGCCATCTTGAAATGAGAGTTGTTCTAGTTTTTTGTTGAGGATAATCAGCTTATCCTCCATTACTTTGCG
Source organism: Methylotenera sp. (assembly GCA_031359365.1). GTDB lineage: Bacteria > Pseudomonadota > Gammaproteobacteria > Burkholderiales > Methylophilaceae > Methylotenera. Next base: position 5,034 of record JANLZY010000203.1, read on the forward strand.
CTCTGAAATATCAAATATAAAGCCTACAAGCTCTATAGTAACGCCGTTCTTTCTGACGACATGCACGACATCGCGCACCCATACATAACCTCCATCAGCTTTTAGTGCGCGATAATCAGCCTCATGGTCAGCGCCTTCCTCAGATTGTGAAATGCAGAAGTTCGCAGTTTTATCCCTATCTTCAGCATGTATTCGGTCTATCCAATCACCAGCATGTAGCCAGCTTGTTTGAGTCCAACCCAACAAATCTTCAATTTTCGGCCCTATATAAGTAAACTGCTTAGTTGCCCAATCCAGTTTCCAAGGAATAGCTTTGGTTGACTCCAATAGCGCCTTATATTTAACTTGCTCGTCATTATCAATAACATCGGTCATGCAAGATTCCTTTTACACAAAGTAATACCTTACTTAAAAACTTCCTATTGCACAAATTATATAAGTTAGATTGCAAAACCCAATGTGCGTAATGCAACATAAGCGCGTATAATTCTGCTGTCTAGCAGAGCTTAAGTTAAGTTTTGTTAGTAGTAAGACTGATTTGGGGCTGACCAGGTTTCGACGTGGGTTACAAAGCAGTGCAGGGCATACCGAGGCTCAGATTACCTCGTAAATACAGCTGAAACAAGTATAGTCGCAAACGACGAAACTTACTCTCTAGCAGCTTAGTTCTGCT
>JANLZY010000233.1:0-3578 GCA_031359365.1 Methylotenera sp.
CGGCCAATCCGCTGGTGACGATAGACAATGAAAGCAACGAAGTTCGCTTTGAAGCGATTAGCAAACTAGTCAAAGAGTGGCAGCCAAAGTTACTGATTGTGGGCTTGCCATTAAATTTAGATGGCGCAGAAACTAGCGTCACACAACTCTGCAAAAAGTTTGCAAGGCGGCTAAATGGCCGCTTTAACTTACCCGTCATGCTCATTGATGAACGCTACAGCTCAGTTGAGGCGAGCGATTTATTGAATCAATCTGGCATTAAGGGCCGCGCGCAAAAAGAAATGCTGGATCAAGTCGCCGCACAAACCATATTGCAGAGCTATTTTAATGGGTTATAAAATTGACTCACTATCAATGTGAATGATGATTACAGGTAAAATACAGAAATGACTTCAAAAAACATCTCATTACCTAATGCTGAAGACCTGCTAAAAACGCTGGCTCAAAATGTTCAACCCTTGTTAAAAGCCAATACAGCACTCGTCGGCATTCAAAGTGGCGGCGTTTGGTTAATGCAAAAGTTACTAGTTCTATTAGAAAAAGATATCGCCGCCAATGCTATTGAACATGGCACATTAGATGTGTCGTTTTATCGTGATGACTACGAGAAGCGCGGCTTAAAAGCAGAAAACCGCCCAAGTCAGATTCCCTTCGATGTTGAAAATAAACACATTATTTTAATTGATGATGTTTTTTACACCGGCCGCACCACACGTGCAGCCATGAACGAGCTGTTTGATTATGGTCGCCCTGCCAGCATCACGCTGGTTGCACTGGTGAACCGTGGTGGTCGTGAGTTGCCAATTGCACCGCAAATCACTGCTGCTGATATTACTTTAGATGCTAGTCAGAATTTGCAACTCATACAAAATCAAGATGGCACTTTAAGCCTTGAGCTTCAATCCTTGAACTTTAATCAAAGCCAGGTACACAAGCATGAATAACCCGCAATTAGATGCCGATGGTCGTTTACGACACTTGCTTTCTATTGAAGGCCTACCAAAAAGAATATTGAATCAAATACTAGATACCGCCGAATCCTTTGTTGGAGTCGCCGAACGTGAAGTTAAAAAAGTACCGCTTCTACGCGGCAAAACAGTATGTAACTTGTTTTTTGAAAATAGCACCCGTACCCGCACCACCTTTGAAATCGCGGCAAAACGTCTTTCAGCCGATGTTATCAGCTTAAATGTGAACACCTCTTCGCAATCTAAAGGCGAAACCATTTTAGATACTGTCGACAACTTAATCGCCATGCATGCTGATATGTTTGTAGTGCGCCATTCTCAATCTGGCGCGGCGCATTTTATTGCTAAGCATGTACCTGACCATATTCACGTGATTAACGCTGGCGATGGCCGCCATTCACATCCAACGCAAGGCTTGCTGGATATGTTTACCATACGCAAATACAAACCTGACTTACATAATCTGCGTGTGGCGATAGTTGGTGATGTATTGCATTCGCGCGTGGCGCGCTCTGAGATTCACGCTTTGACAACATTAGGTGTACCTGAAGTGCGCGTCATTGCACCAAAAACGCTGCTTCCAACGCAAGTAGAAAAACTTGGCGTACATGTGTTTCATGACATGAAAGCAGGATTAAAAGATGTAGACGTCGTGATGATGTTGCGCTTACAAAACGAGCGTATGAATGGTGCGATGCTACCCAGCGCACAAGAATATTTTAAAACCTACGGCCTCACTCAAGACAAATTAAACCTCGCTAAACCAGATGCTATCGTACTGCACCCAGGGCCAATGAACCGCGGTGTAGAAATTGATTCTAGCGTAGCGGATGGCAGCCAATCAGTGATTTTACCGCAAGTCACTTACGGCATCGCCGTTCGCATGGCGGTAATGGCGATGCTGGCGGGCGGGCAAAATTCTGGCAGCCAAGCGGGGAGCCAAGCATGAAAATTCAAATCAAAAATGGTCATGTCATAGACCCTAAAAACAACATTGATAGTCAGCTAGACGTATTCATTGCTGCAGGCAAGATAGTCGCGCTAGGTAAAGCGCCTGAGGGTTTTATCGCCAGCCAAACCATCGATGCTAGCAATTTAATCGTGTGCCCTGGCTTGGTTGATTTATCTGCAAGGTTACGTGAACCTGGTGATGAATATAAAGCGACGCTGATTAGCGAACTACAAGCCGCAGTGGCTGGCGGGGTCACCAGCCTCGCTTGCCCGCCGGACACTGACCCCGTGCTAGATGAACCAGGTTTAGTAGAAATGCTCAAGCATCGCGCTAAACAGCTTAATCTTGCGCACGTTTATCCGCTAGGCGCGCTTACACGCCAACTGCAGGGCAAAGTGCTTTCAGAAATGGGCGAACTGCGTGAAGCAGGTTGTGTAGGCTTCTCACAAGCGAATATTGCCATTACAGATACACAAGTGCTTTGGCGCGCAATGGAATACGCAGCGACTTTTGGCTTTACTTTATTCCTGCACGCTGAAGAGCCATTTTTAGCCAAAGATGGCGTCGCGCATGATGGTGAGGTCGCGAGCCGATTAGGTTTAAAAGGCATTCCAAGCGCAGCAGAAGCATTAGCACTAGCTAGCATATTACGCATCACTAAAGAGACGGGGGCACGCGTTCATATCAGTCGCTTATCAACAGCTGAAGGCGTAGACATGATACGTGAGGCTAAAAAGCACGGTGTGAATATCACTTGCGATGTCAGCGCCAACCATTTGCACCTGACGGAACATGATATTGGCTTTTTTGATGCTAATTGCCACCTAAAACCACCACTTAGAACGCAACGTGACAAAGACGCCCTAAGCGCAGGACTAAAAGACGGCACGATAGATGCCATTTGCTCAGATCACACACCTGTAGATGACGATGCTAAATTAGCACCCTTTGCAGAAGCTGAGGTTGGCGCAACGGGCTTAGAGCTATTGCTTGCACTTACCCTCAAGTGGGCTAATCAGGAAAAAACCAGTTTGGCTAAAGCAATAGCGCTTATCAGCCAGTCTTCAGCAAAAATACTAGGTATTGCCGCAGGTGACTTAAACGTGAATGCTAACGCGGACATTTGCATCTTTGATGCGAATGAATACTGGAAAATTGTACCGAGCGCACTCAAAAGCCAAGGTAAAAATACGCCATTTAACGGCCTAGAAATCGCAGGAAAAGTTAAAACTACCTTGATTAACGGACAAGTCGTGTATCAATCAGAGTAAATTATTGTTAGGTTTGCAGCTAAGCCATTGACGGAAAAGGATTACAAGCGTTCAATGTCATGACTCCTTAATCAAGTGAGTGTATTTTTACAACTGTTAATAGCAACTTAGGAGCGTAATTATGTTTTCATGCTGTTTTTGGTGGTTTTTGCTAGGTGCACTCGTTGGCTGGTTACTCAATTGGTTGTTATGTCGTTTCCTAGCTTGCCGCGGCAGTAAGTGTTGCAATAAACTATCAAGTTGCGGTGACAACACGCCAAATACGTTATTAGACACGAAGCCTGCTGAAACGTCACCAGCAGCACCTGCTCCTAAAGCAGAAACCCCAAAAACTAAAGCACCACAAGCTGTCGCTACTAAAACACCTAAAGCTTTTGTACTCGATGC
>JANLZY010000236.1:0-2435 GCA_031359365.1 Methylotenera sp.
AATAAAAAGTCTGTATGTGCCTCTGGTAAGTAAAGCAATTTTTCGACACTTGCACCTAAGCCCACGCCAAACCATTCACCGCGACCAAAGGCTACCAGCTCTCTCATGCGTTGATTGCATTTGCCATATGGATCCGTGGGCAGATCCTTATGGCAAAGGCTACCAGCTCTCTCATGCGTTGATTGCATTTGGTCGCGGTGAATGGTTTGGCGTGGGCTTAGGTGCAAGTGTCGAAAAATTGCTTTACTTACCAGAGGCACATACAGACTTTTTATTAGCGGTAATTGCTGAGGAACTAGGCTTTGTTGGCGTGTTAGGCGTGATTGCTTTGTTCTCATGGATAGTCATTCGCTCATTTGGTATCGCTAAGGAATCTATCGCCAATGAGCGTTACTTTGCCGCGCTATTATCGCAAGGTATAGGCGTTTGGATGGGCGTGCAAGGCATCATTAATATGGGCGTGAATATGGGGCTGTTGCCAACCAAAGGCTTGACCTTGCCACTACTTTCTTTCGGTGGTAGTGGCATATTGGCTAACTGTATCGCCATGGCCATCATGCTCAGAATTGATTTTGAGAATCGCCGCTTGCAGAAAGGCCTACCAGCATGAGTACGCCAGCGAAAACATTAATGGTGATGGCAGGCGGCACGGGCGGTCATGTTTACCCAGCAATGGCAGTGGCAGATTGTTTGAAAAATCTAGGCTGGAATATTGTGTGGCTTTGCACAGAAGGCGGCATGGAAAATCGCTTGATTGAAAATAAAGGCTATGAAAAAGCCATGATTACCATGCGTGGCGTGCGCGGCAACGGTTTAATGGGTTGGGTGTTATTACCAGTGAAATTGACTAAAGCATTTACGCAAAGTATTGCGGCTATTCGTCAGCATCAGCCCAACGTAGTGTTAGGTATGGGTGGTTTTGCCGCTTTTCCAGGTGGCTTGATGGCCAAGTTGTTAGGTAAGCCATTGGTGATACATGAGCAAAACTCAATTGCTGGCTTAACCAATAAGGTGTTGGCGGTATTTGCAACGCGTGTATTGGCTGCATTTCCAAGCGTGTTTGGCAAGAAGGCTCAACTGGTAGGTAACCCAGTGCGCGCAGATATTACTCAAGTGGCGACACCTGAAAATAGAATGAAAACAAATATAGGTGCTTTAAACATGCTGGTAGTGGGTGGCAGTTTGGGTGCTCAGGCTTTGAATGAAGTCATACCAAAAGCACTAGCTGAAATGGCTATTGAGAATCGTCCGCAAGTGGTGCATCAAGCTGGCGAGAAGCATATCGCAACGCTGCAAGAAAATTACCAAGCTGCTGGTGTAAGCGCCGATGCGAGAGCTTTTATCAATAATATGGCTGATATGTACGCATGGGCTGATGTCGTAATTTGTCGTGCGGGTGCACTGACTGTTGCCGAGCTTTCTGCTGCGGGCGTAGCGAGCGTATTAGTGCCATTTCCACATGCTGTGGATGACCACCAAACTTCAAATGCACGATATTTATCTGATGCTGGTGCTGCGATTTTAGTGCCCCAAACTGAATTTACCGTGCAAAAAGTAGTGGCTTTGCTAAAAGATTTCAGTCGCGAAAAATGCTTGGATATGGCGATTAAAGCACGTGCATTAGGCAAGCCAGAAGCGACCGCAAGTGTAGCGAAAATTTGTATGGAGGTAGCGCTTTAGCGTAAAACACATGAAACATAAAGTCAAAAACATACATTTTGTCGGCATCGGTGGCTCAGGTATGAGCGGCATTGCCGAAGTATTGATTAACTTGAACTTCACGGTCACAGGTTCTGATTTAGCCGTGAATGCAACGACTAAAAGACTCACTGATTTTGGTGCAACAGTATTTCAAGGACATGCTACAGAAAATCTTGGTAATGCAGACGTGGTAGTGGTTTCGAGTGCGGTGAATGAAGAAAATCCAGAAGTAAAAGCCGCACGTGCTAAGAAGATACCAGTAGTACCACGTGCGCTGATGTTAGCTGAGTTAATGCGCTTTAGACAGGGCATAGCGGTTGCAGGTACGCACGGAAAAACCACTACAACGAGTTTAATTGCCAGCATTTTAGCTGAAGCAGGTATGGATCCAACCTTTGTCATTGGCGGCAATTTAGAAGCAGCCAATGCAAACGCTAAATTAGGTACAGGTGAATACATCGTGGCAGAGGCGGACGAGTCAGATGCTTCGTTCTTGCATCTCACCCCAGTCATGGCTGTGGTGACTAATATCGACCAAGACCACATGGACACTTACGAACACAGCTTTGATAAGTTAAAAAGTGCGTTTGTGGAATTTATACAGCAATTACCGTTTTGGGGTATGGCGGTGGTTTGCATAGACGACGCTAATATTCGCGAGATTTTGCCGCGCGTGACTAAGCCAGTGATGACGTATGGTTTTAGCGAGAGTGCGCGCATTCGCGCCAGAAACG
>JANLZY010000238.1:0-1579 GCA_031359365.1 Methylotenera sp.
CCATGCTCATCGGTAGGGAAGCGTTTTGCGCCAAGCGTCACTGCTTGGTAAATACGCACATGCTTACCAATAATGGCCGTCTCGCCAATCACTACACCTGTACCATGATCGATAAAGAAGCTCTCACTGATGACGGCTCCCGGATGAATATCAATACCAGTCGCAGAGTGCGCCAACTCAGTAATCATGCGGGCTATAAGCGGCAATCCTAACCCATGTAATACGTGTGCGATGCGATAATGAATAATCGCCTGCGTGCCCGGATAGCATACCAACACCTCATCTACGCTTCTTGCTGCAGGGTCACCCTCGTAGGCCGATTTAATATCGGTATCAAGCAGCAATCGCACTTTAGGTAAGTTTTTGGCAAACTCCCTAACAATTTCAATTGGAGATTGAGTCGTTAAGTTTGTTGTTTGACTAGCATCAAGTTGACTGGCATCTAACTGGCTTTGCGTATCTGCCGTAAAGTTTAACTCTAGCTTCACTTGCGAAACGAGTTCTCGCAACGCCACGTCAAGGGTGTGTCCGACGAAATAGTCAATACCTTCGTCTTTAAGATCAGGCAAACCTAAGCGATTAGGAAATAATGCCGCAGCCAAGCCCTCTATAATTTCTTGCAACACCTTGCGAGATGGTAGCTTCGGCGGTTTATCACGTCGCTGCCGGTTTTCTAAGGATGTCAGCCGTAAGTCACGTAACTGCGTCACGATTTGGGCAATGCCTAAATCGCTTGATGCCAACGGCTCAACGGCTTTTGTGTGCTGATTAAGTTTCATAATTCTCAACTTCTATTTTTAAAATCACGCTGGCGGCTATTTAATTACTAGCACAGTCAGTTTCCACCAGATTCACAGGCGTTAAAAACGCAAAAAGCCAGCGGTCTTTCGACTCACTGGCTTCCGGCTGTCCGGTCAGCGCTAGCTAACTACGATATTCTTTTACAAGATTTTAAGTGTTTATCTATTTAATCCCTGCCTAAAATGGCTTTCTGCTTGCTTTAATGTCTTCAATATACACCACTCTAACAACTTTAAAAAGGCACGTTCAACTATTTTTTATATCACAATTTTGCATATACATATCATTTATAATTCTTTTACATTATTTTAACTGTTGATTAAAGTGCTTCTATTCTATCCAATAGCACAAGGTCATTCAGATGTTAAAGAAATTACTTATTACCAGTTTATTGATTTCCTCAGCGGCGTTTTCATCATTAAGTATCGCAGCCGATAATAATTTGCTCAATGTTTCTTACGATGTCACTAAAGAGTTTTACAAAGACTTTAACGCGGCATTTATAAAATATTGGAAAGACAAAACTGGCGCGACAATCACCATCAACCAATCTCACGGTGGCTCAAGCAAGCAGGCGAGATCAGTCAACGATGGCCTAGAAGCTGACATTGTGACCATGAATCAATCGCCAGATATTGATATTCTATACACAAGAGGAAAACTGATTCCTAAAGATTGGCAGAAGCGCCTGCCTTACGCCAGTTCACCTACAAGCTCAACCACGGTATTTTTGGTTCGCAAAGGCAACCCTAAGCAAATTAAAGATTGGGATGATTTA
>JANLZY010000228.1:0-2724 GCA_031359365.1 Methylotenera sp.
CAATACCTTTTGCATGATTAGCACGATAACCTTGATAAGGACCGCCTGATAATTTGGTCAGCGTGTTAACAATCTGCTCCACCACAGGTTTGCTGCTTTCAGCCACTTTTGCATCCTCTGCATAGGCATTAGATATGCTCAACACCAGCACAGAAAGTGCCAGGCTTTTGATATTCAATAATGAGCGTTTTGTGTTCATACTATTCTCCTAGATTTTAATAAAGTGAAATGTGTAAAGCTAATACGTATATTCTAATATTCTAATTACGGTGTTACTAATTTATTAATTAAACTTGTTCTTAGTAAAATGAGCTGGCTGTTGAGTTCTTTCAGCTCAGTAAGCGTGCAACCGGTACTGCAAGCAACTTGCGTATGTACATCAGCCGCTTGGGTTTGCAGCAACTTACCATGCTCTGTTAGCGTAATAATGACTTTGCGCTCATCTTCAATAGCGCGCTGGCGTTGAATTAAACCTATCTTTTCTAAGCGTTTAAGCAATGGCGTTAGCGTGCCTGAATCAGAAAACAATCGTTCACCAATACTATTGACGGTCAGACCATCTTTTTCCCACAGCACCAATAGCACCAAGTATTGCGGATACGTCAGCTTGAGCTTTGCTAATAAAGGCTTATACGTCTTTGTCATACTCAGTGAGGCTGAGTAAAGTGCAAAACATAGCTGCAAATCTACATTTAAGACTTTAGCGCTTGAAGCACTTGTTTGAGGTGTTGTTATATTTTCCATGAGAAAATAATACATCACAATTAAATTGTGTGCAATATAATTGTGATGTATTAAAAATATGCTTGAATTTATATCCTAGCAAGCAATGTATAATGTGCTTATTTATCAGCTCATAAAGATTAAAGTACAGCTGCACTCAACTCCCATTTAATAAATCCTGAATCTCTTAGCAAAGACTTACAGCACCGAAAGCAACAGAATCATGCCTTACATTACATTAGATAACGCTTCACTCGCCTTTGGCCATCATGCACTTTTAGACAAAGCCGCATTTCAATTGGATGCTGGCGAACGTGTTGGCCTCATTGGTCGCAATGGTGCAGGCAAATCAAGCTTATTAAAAGCCATCGCTGGTACCATTAAGTTAGATGAAGGCACAGTATGGCGCTCACCAAGCGCGCGAGTCGTGTATGTTCCGCAAGAGCCTGAGTTGGATACCACACACACAGTATTTGAAGCGGTGGCGGAAGGCTTAGGCAGCCTACAACAAACGATTATTGACTATCACCAAGTGACTCATGACATGGGCATGCCTGATGCAGACATCGATGCTTTGATGACTAAAATGCAGCATCTACAACATGATTTAGATACGCAAAATGGCTGGGCAGCGCAATCGCGTGTGGAAACCGTATTGAGCCGCTTGAATTTAGACGCCGATGCATTAGTTTCAACTTTATCAGGCGGCTGGCGTAAGCGCGTTGCCTTAGGTCGCGCGCTTGTCGCTGAACCTGAAGTGTTATTACTGGATGAACCGACCAACCATTTGGATTTAGAAGCAATTGAATGGCTAGAAGAGCTATTACTCAGCTTTAATGGTTGCGTATTGTTTATTACCCATGATCGACGCTTTTTGAATAGACTTGCGACGCGCATTACCGAATTAGATCGCGGCATACTCACAGACTTTGTCGGTAATTTTGCAGATTATCAGATTAAAAAAGAAGAGTTAGTTGCTGTAGAAGAAGTTCATGCAGCTAAGTTTGACAAATTTTTAGCGCAAGAAGAAGTATGGATACGCCAAGGCATTAAAGCGCGCCGCACCCGTAATGAAGGCCGCGTACGCCGTTTAGAAGCACTTCGCTTAGATCGCGCGGCTCGTCGTGAACGCCAAGGCAATGTAAAGCTGAATTTAGATGCAGGCGAACGTAGCGGAAAACTGGTTGCTGAACTAGAAAACGTCAGCAAAGCTTACGGCAATAGAACGCTGATTAACAACTTTAGCACGCGCATTTTACGCGGCGACAAAATCGGCCTACTCGGCCCTAACGGTATTGGTAAAACCACCCTACTCAAGCTTATTCTAGGTGATATTGAGGCAGATAGCGGCAATGTAGAACGTGGCACTAAAATCAATGTAGCTTATTTTGACCAAATGCGCGAACAACTTGATGAAGAAGCGACGCTGGCTGATACCATTAGCCCAGGTTCGGACTTCGTGGAAATCGGCAATGAGCGCAAGCACGTGATTAGCTATTTAGAAGACTTTTTATTCCCACCGCAACGCTCACGCTCACCAGTGAAATCGTTATCTGGCGGCGAACGTAACCGCTTATTATTAGCACGTTTGTTTGCCCGCCCTGCCAATGTATTAGTGCTAGATGAGCCGACGAACGACTTGGATATCGACACACTAGAACTGCTAGAAAGCTTATTGCAAGAGTTTGCTGGCACGTTATTCTTAGTCAGCCATGATCGCGCGTTTTTAGAAAACACAGTGACACAAGTCATTGCCTTTGAAGGTAACGCAGTACTTACTGAGTTTGGTGGCGGCTATGATGATTGGCAACGTTACACGCAACAACGCTTGGAAGAGAAAAAAGCACAGCAAGCTCAAGCGGCTAAAGCTAGTACAAAGCCTAGCAATACTGCTCAAGCTAAACCCAGCTCAAAACTAAGCTTTAAAGAAGAGAAAGAGTTGGCGGCGATACCTGCAGAAATTGAAAAGCTAGAGTTAGAACAAGCAAGTATTAATGAACA
>JANLZY010000248.1:0-4082 GCA_031359365.1 Methylotenera sp.
TGTTTACTTGCTAATATTTTCTTTTTTGCCACCTGCTTCTTTCTACTTGTATTACTCCATCGTTTGTTTGCTTTTATCTACGTCTTGCGTCTTGCGTCTAATCCCGTGCGTCCCACGTCCCACGTATTTGTTCGAAATAATTTTATTTTGAAAGATACCCAATGAAAAACTTTACTTTCTTTACCGAAAAACACACGCCTATTTTTCAAACCTCTCAGAAGCTCTTAGGCTTAGATATAGACAATATAGAGATTTTTAACACTCAAAATAATCGAGTTGTTTTAATAGCTGCTGCCATAGCTTCATCCATAATGAGTAGCGAAACCAATGCTGCTATTGTCAGTACTTGTGCGGGAGTGAGCTTACCACCATCAGTGATTACCAATATCGTTGGCGCTGCCGTATTACCACTCACAACTACTTTGGATGGCAGTTTGTCTATACTGCTTGGGCCGCTGGGGCTTGGTTCAAATCTCAATAACACTTTGAATAGTATTGCCTCGGGTGCTCCGATTAACCTTAATGTGTTAGATACTAGCGGCAATATCGTTGCTCCCAATGCACCTTGCCAAGCAGTAGCTGACTCGTACACATTAACGACGCCCAAGGGTATTTCGATTGGTGGCAACACAATTAACGGTCTTGGAAATGGAGCTGAAGCTAACGCAGGAGAAATTAACTCAATTGCTTTTGGTAACGGTGCTATTACAGATGCCAATGCGACCAACTCTGTTGCCATTGGTCCTAATGCTTCGGTTGGTGCAGCTGGTGTAGGCTCAATCGCCTTAGGAAGCGGCGCTAATGTCAATGTAGGAAACAGCGTTGGCCTTGGAGCGGGCTCTCAAGCGACTACAGGTGCAGAGATTAACTACAACGCCTATGGCTTAAGTACACCTCAATCCAGCGTTGGGGAAGTCTCAGTTGGGTCGATTGGTAATGCTAGAAAAATCACAAATGTGGCTGCTGGTAGCGTTGCGACAGATGCGGTTAATGTAGGCCAATTGCAAGCTGTTGATAATGGTGCAGTTAAATATGATAGAGATATAAATGGTTTAATCCTCAAGATGTCAGTCACGCTTGAGGGGCCATTATCTGTAGATGGAGGCACCACTGGCGGTACCAAAGTAACGAACTTAGCAAAAGGTGCAGTCAATGCCAACAGTAGTGATGCAGTTAATGGCTCTCAATTGTATGGCATTACACAAGGTGTTTCAGCAAATATGGATGCTCTTGGTCTTAGCATGGCAACCAACCTAGGTGGCGGTGCAGTCTACAATTTAACTACTGGTGTAGTCTCGGCGCCTACATATATTGTTTACGGCACTTCTCAGAGTAATGTTGGAGCTGCGATTACTGCACTTCAGACAAATGCGCCGCTTCAATATTCCGATGCTGCTGGAGTATCGACACCAAATACCATTTCGAATGATGTAACTTTGGTTGGTGTTAGCTTAGGTCCAGTAAGACTACATAATCTTGCAGACGGTATCGCACCAAATGATGGCGTTAACAAAAGTCAGCTAGATGCGCTACAAAATAATGTTAATAATTTAGATGCTTTGGCAGTTAAATATGATTCTGCATCTAAAGATGTCATTACGTTTGCAGGGCCAGTTTCAAATGATGGCGGGCAAACTGGCGGCACCATAATCACTAACCTTCATCAAGGACAACTAAGCGCAACAAGTACCGATGCGGTGAATGGCTCTCAACTCTATGCGACTAATCAAGCCATAATTAACATGAGTAATGGCGGAGGGATGAAATACTTTCATACGAACTCCACAGGGGTAGACTCTGCGGCAATTGGGGTCGAGAGTATAGCGGTTGGCTCAAGTTCCATTGCCAATGGTAACGGTAGTGTCGCTATCGGCAATAACAGCCAAGCAACAAGAGATGGCGCAATTGCAATAGGTCAAAATTCAACATCTAGTGGTCTTAATTCTATTGCTATTGGTAATGGTGCAGTTGCTACAGGCTCAGTTGCAGTAGGCGTCAATTCACAGGCTGGGAATGGTGGAGCAGCCTTTGGTGATAATGCTGTGGCACTCATACCACAGCAAGGAACCGCTTTGGGTAATGGTGCAACAGTAACTGCTAACCGTGGCGTTGCCATCGGTGCTGGTGCTCAAGCCAGTAGAGCTGGTATGAACGGTGCTGCTGAAAAATATAGCAACGCATCAGTTACCTCATTACAAGGTGCAGTCTCTGTAGGGTCGTTAGGTAGTGAACGGCAAATCACTAATGTAGCAGGTGGTACCGCAGATACTGATGCCGTAAATATACGTCAACTTGATGCTGCTGTTACACAGTCGAACCAATACACTGATAACCAAATTAGCAGTTTACACAAGAAGATTGGTGACGTTGAGTATGATTCAAACGCTGGCACTGCCGCAGCAATGGCAATGGCTAGCATGCCGCAATCTGTATTGCCAGGTAAAGCCATGATGACAGCTGGAATTGCAACTTATCAAGGACAATCAGCAATTGCAGTTGGTGTTTCAAACTTTTCAGAGAATGGCCGCTGGATACTTAATTTAAATGGTACGGCAAATACCCGAGGAGTTGCAGGTGTGGGAGTCGGGGTAGGCATGCACTGGTAACTCAATCAGCATCATAAATTAAATTGAATAGGAGTTATAAATCATGAAAGATTTTAAACGTCATACTGTCACCTTTGCTGCTTTAGCAACACTAGCAACTTTACAGGGTTGTGCAACAAGTCCAAGCCAACTATCAGCCGATGGGAAGAGTGATAAGATAATTTTCCCTCTCATTGAAAAAAACACATGGGTAAACGAGGGCATATTTCCAAATGTTGACAACCTGCGTAATGTTTCACAAGGGATGTCTAAAAGTGACATTTACGCATTACTAGGACACCCACATTTTAAGGAGGGCATAGTTAATGTAAGAGAGTGGGACTATGTTTTGAAGTTTCATAAAAATAATGGAAATGAGATTTCGACTTGCCAGTATAAGATTATTTATACCAGTAGTATGCGACTTCAAAACACTTATTGGAAACCAGGGACTTGCGCAGAATGGCTTGATAAACCAGTAACAAAAGCTCAAGCAATAGTTGAGCATGTTGTAGAGAAGCTTGTACTTAGCCCTGAATTGGTTAGGATGAAAATTAATGCTGATGGCATATTTGATTTCGACAAGTCAGGAATTGAACACTTACGTCCAGGAGGAGTTGAAAAGTTAAATCGTGTATCGACAGACCTGCTTTCAGGCGGGGAGATTGTTCGGATTATCATCGTTGGCTATACAGACCGCCTTGGTAATGATCTTTATAATATTAAACTTTCTAAAGATCGTGCTGACACTATTCGCCAATATCTAATTTCAAAAAATATTCCAGCTGAAAATATCACAACCTCCGGTGCTGGTAAGACAATGCCATTAGTCGAGTGCTCGCAAAATCAGCGTGGCGAGGATTTAATTCGTTGCTTAGAGCCTAATCGAAGATTTGAAATTGAAGCCTGGACTGTTCGCAAAAGTTGAGCTATTTAATGATTATTAATGCATATTGTCTAACCCTAGCATGGTTTCTTTTGCATGGTTAAGTCCAACCATCCGATTAGGAAGATATCCTAAAATTTGTTAATTGCAAAAGTGTATGCTTTTCATTTCATGCTTTGATTTAATATTAAATTGTAGCATCGAAAAAACTTGTGATTTTACTAAACGAGCATTTCCATTTCAGGAAATCCCAATTTGGGCTTTATTATTAAGCAATATCTGAGGGTAAATGACATCTTTGCTCACAATAAATCACAATTTTATTAACAAAAATTAGAGCTATGCCTAATCCTACAACAATGCTGTGGGTTACACCATAAACTGCAATTTACAATCATATAAAATCAATCAGTTAACATCATAACATTCACCATAAGTTGCAATCAAATACCCCCAATAAGCTGAAATTTAATTTAACCAATTGATTTTAATGTATATTTAAAAATTAACGACACGCCAGAATATGACTTAAAAGTGATGAAGCGTCGATATAGCTCGTGAAAAAAATCAGATTAACTCTCGAAGTTTCAAATAGTTTAATACCTGATTTA
>JANLZY010000258.1:0-3222 GCA_031359365.1 Methylotenera sp.
CGAACACCTCGTCGTCACGCGGCGCCGGCCAGCTCGCCAGCTGCGCCTCCCAGTCGGCAGGAAAGTAGGTGGTGGGCCAACCGTGCGCGGTACGCAACGCAATATTAAGCTGATGCGTCGTAATGATGCCGGCGTTGTAGAAAAAATAGTACCTAAGTTAACTGACTTAATTAAAGCAAATGATGTGTTGTATGTTGAAGAAAGTCTATTTTAGGGATATTTATGAATTTGCTTCAATTTTTATTGATATTAAAGGCGCGTTATAAAGTTATTCTTATTACCTTCCTTATTACCGTATCAACTGCAACAATAGTCACTTTGTTTTTACCTAAGAATTACACGGCAACAACCTCATTATTACTCAACTATAAGGGCATGGATCCTGTAACGGGTATGGTGCTGCCAGCGCAGCTAATGCCTGGATATATGGCAACGCAGAACGATATTATACAAAGCCGAAACATTGCACTTAAAGTGGTTAATCAGCTTGGGTTAGATAAATCTGAGCAAGCACAAGCGCAGTTTAGACAGGCAAGCAAAGGTGTTGGCGATATTAAGAACTGGTTAGCCGACTTGTTGTTGATAAACTTAGTTGTAAAGCCATCTAAAGAAAGTAGTGTCATTGAAATCTCTTTTAATAGCGCGGATCCTAACTTTGCAACAGTTGTCGTTAACTCATTTGCAGAAAATTATCAACAAACTAGCATTCAATTAAAGGTTGCTCCCGCTCAGCAGGCTGCGGGGTATTTTGGGCAGCAAATCAAAACATTGAGGGAAGATTTGGAGCAAGCACAGTCTAGATTATCTGCGTATCAGCAAGAAAAGGGCATCACTAATCCAGAGCAAAACTTAGATATTGAAAATATGCGAATGAATGAACTATCTGCGCAATTAAGCGTGGTGCAAGTCGCTTCAATAGACACGCAATCACGAAGTGCAAATGCCCAGAGAAGCACATTAGACTCACCAGATATAGCATCAAGTCCAACAATACAAAGCTTGAAGTCTGATTCAGCGCGTGCAGACGCTAAGTTGGCTGAATTAGCTCAGCGCTTGGGTAAAAATCATCCAGCTTATAAATCTGCAGAAGGCGAAGCCAGCAAAATAAAAAGCCAACTTCATGAAGAAGCGCAGCGTTTATCAAACAGCATTGGTAACTCCGCCAGCATCAATCAGCAACGCGAGTCACAACTGCGTGCTCAAGTAGATATCCAAAAGAAAAAAGTATTAAGCCTAAATCGTTTGAGAGATGAAATGGGTGTGTTACAGAAAGATGTGGAAGTGGCTAAAAAAGCCATGGATGCAGTTACGCAGCGCTTTAGCCAAACCAGTATAGAAGGGCAATCAAATCAAAGTGATATTGCTATTTTAAATCCAGCAATTCCACCAACTAGCCCTAGTAGCCCTAGGGTTCTTTTGAATATATTCTTAGGCGCTTTTGTGGGTATGGTGCTTGGTATAGGCTTTGGGCTACTTGCGGAGTTGTTAGATAGGCGTGTTCGCGGTAGAGATGATATTTCTATTATTCTAGGTGTGCCAGTGTTTGCCGTGATTGAAGGCAATACCACAAAGACGAATGAGAACTTATTGCTGGGGCAAGCAAGGAAATTGCTGACTTCTAATTAGAAACATATGGGTGATATTAACGTGGATAAAAAGCAATTAGTGCCAAATGATGGTCTCAAAGCTGATTCAAGTATCGGTAAGTTACTGCTTGATTTAGGTAAGATAAAGCCAGAAGATGCGGAACGCGTACTTAGGTTGCAAAAAGCTGAAAATATTCGCTTTGGAGATGCTGCTCAAAAACTTGGTTTAATCACTGAGGCAGATATTAAACAAGTACTTTCATTACAGTTTGATTACCCTTATCTACAACCTAATCAAGGTCAGTTTAGTAAAGAGCTTGTTGCAGCTTACAAGCCTTTTTCTAAACAGGTAGAGGCGCTCAGAGCTTTAAGAAGTCAGTTAATACTTCGCTGGTTTAATGAAGGTTATAAATCGCTAGCAATTGTCTCTGCAACATCTGGCGATGGGTGCAGTAACTTGGCGGCAAACTTAGCCGTGGTGTTTTCTCAACTGGGTGAGCAAACCTTGCTGGTTGATGCAAACTTAAGAGAGCCTGTACAACATAAGATTTTTAACTTAAACGAATCAAGAGGACTTTCTGATATTTTAGTGGGTCGCGCAGGTCTTGAAGTTGTGAAAAAAGTAGACTCATTTGTAGACTTAACAGTGTTGGGTGCAGGTACCGTGCCACCAAACCCGCAAGAGTTATTAAGCCGCTCAAACTTTATAGAGTTTATGAAACAGGCAACTGCGCATTATGACGTAGTGATTGTTGATACCGCGCCTGCAATTGAAACATCTGATGCGCAAACTGTAGCGAGTCGCTGTGAAGGCGCATTGCTAACATCAAGGCTCAATCAAACACGACTGTCAGATTTAACCAACATTCGCGATCAGCTCACGCTCGCTGGCGTTCAAATTGTTGGAGCTGTGGTTAACGACTTTTAAGGGTCTAGAATAAGTATAAGAATTTAGATTGCAATACAATCGTAATCCATTTGGAAAATAGCCATTAACTACTCAGTTTCAAATTTAAGTAAAAGAAACCTAATGCTACTATTGCCATTGCTAACAATATTGCTTGGTTTGTTAGTCGTTTATGTACCCACGTTTTATGATTTATTTCATGGAATTTGGAAAACAGACCAACAAGCGCATGGTCCAATTGTATTTGTGGTGGCGCTATGGTTTTTTTATTACAAAGCTAAGCTATTAGTAGGTACTAAAATCCCCGTTATTCCTGCCCCCAAGTTAGGTTGGCCTGTTTTAGTGATTGGCTGCATACTTTATGCCATTGGTCGATCTCAATCACTCTATATATTTGAAGTGGGTTCATTAGTAGTTGTACTACTCGCTTTAACACTTATGTTTTTTGGCGTTGGCATTGCTAAACACTTTTGGTTTGCATTCTTTTTTATGTGCTTTATGGTGCCGTTACCGCCATCTATTATTGATATTATTACGCAACCAATGAAAATGGCGGTTTCTTTTGCATCTGAACACTTGCTATATCAAATGGATTATCCAGTCGCTAGAAATGGCGTCATCATCTATATTGGGCAATATCAGCTGCTAGTTGCTGATGCGTGTGCAGGTCTAAACTCACTATTCACTTTAGAAGCACTAGGCTTACTCTATATGAACGTAATGAGACAT
>JANLZY010000285.1:0-9055 GCA_031359365.1 Methylotenera sp.
TTTGGCGAATATTGCCGAGAATCAAGAGATTATTAAAGCGCTCACTAGATTGCTGATATTGGCTGAGCGGCATTTATGGATAGTCTTTCAAGCGGCTGGTGAAGTGGATTTTGTGGCCATTGCACAAAGTGCGCAACTGGCGCTAGAAAACGAGCAGGGTGCGACTGATTTGGCGCTCAAACTAGACTATAAAATCTCACATTTGCTGATTGATGAGTTTCAAGATACCAGCCCAGTACAAACGCGTTTAATAGAAAAACTCATAGAAGGTTGGCAACCTGATGATGGCCGCACCTTATTTTGCGTAGGTGATCCTATGCAATCTATCTATCGTTTTCGTAAGGCAGATGTGAGCTTGTTTCTACAAGCAAGCGAATTTGGTATTGGTCATTTGCCGCTGACACGATTGCAGTTAAGCCGCAATAATCGCTCGCATCCTGCTGTGGTCGATTGGATTAATAACGCATTTAAACAGGTTTTCCCTGCGAACGATAATATCAACCAAGGCGCCATTAGCTACAGAAAGTTTACAGCTACGCGACCTACTATAGCGGGTGAAGGTGTGACTTTGCACCCCTTGATTTTAGAGTTGGCAGATCAAGAAGAAAGTCAAAAAGCTGACCTTAAGCAGATTGAGGCTAGCTATGTGGCAGATTTAATCGTCAAACTTCGTTCTGAGAATGGCGCTCATCAACATATTGCCGTCTTAGTCAGAAGCCGTAGCCATTTAAAAGAGCTGGTTTCTGAAATTAGACGTAATCACCCCGCGTTGAAATTCCAAGCAGTTGAAATTGAACATCTGAATGAGCGACAAACCGTGCAAGATGCATTGTCATTGGTCTGCGCGCTACATCATCGTGCCGATAGAACGCACTGGCTCAATGTGTTACGTGCGCCTTGGTGTGGATTAACGCTAGCAGATTTACATGCGCTGGCAGCGGATAACCACCGTGCAACTATATGGCAATTGATGCAGGATAAAGCGAGATTAAGCCGCCTGAGTGACGATGGCCAGTTACGTTTAGCGCACGTTAATGCCGTGTTAACCGCTGCATTTAATGGGCAAGGTCGCATGCCTTTACGTCGTTGGTTAGATAGTACCTGGCTGCAATTAGGTGGCGGTAAATGCTTAGTCGATGCGGGGGATAACCGTGATGTGCAAGTATTTTTTGATTTAGTCGAAAAAACTGGCCGTAGCGGACATTTAGATATTGCCTCGCTAGAATTAGGCATGCAAAAGCTTTACGCAAAGCCAGATATTGAAGCAGATGGCAGCGTGCAGTTTTTAACCATTCATAAGTCTAAAGGTTTGGAGTTTGATGCTGTGATACTGCCAGCATTAAATCGTCAGCCCAGGCATAGTGATAATGAGTTAGTACTGTGGCAAGAAGTGATGGTGGATAACCATTTACACTTAATTGTTGCGCCATTAAAAAGTAAAGCTGTTGCAACAAGTAATACTAAAAATAATACAGGTGCTGACGTATATGATTTTCTTAAAAATCTAGAAAAAACGCGCGCAGAGAATGAATTGGTTCGTTTACTATATGTGGCAGCAACGCGCGCGCATAGGCAGCTACATTTGATAGCCAGCTTACAAGCCAATAAAGAAGGTGAAGTTAAGCCTATGGCAAACTCCTTGCTACAAGCATTATGGCCTGCGGTAGAGGCAGACTTTGCCCAAGCGACGCCTCTTAAGCATAATATTAATGCCCAATTAGGTCTAGATATAACTAAATTCAAACCGCAATTGCAACGTTTGCCTAGTAGTGAGTTTAATTTACTAAATTTAGATTATTTTTCATCACAAAATGAGTTTGTAGGTCGGGTTAAGTTTAGACCTGAGGTAATAAATCCCGACCAACAGGTAAGCGAGCAACCTGACGTTTTAGGTGAGTTCTCAAGTGAAAATTCTCGTGAAATTGATTTTCAAAAACACTGTGGCACACTCGCGCATCTATACATGGAGATGTTCGCAAAAACAGAACTGCAAACTTGGACAAGTCAGCGCTTACAGCAATGCCAACCCGCCATGCAAAAGTGGCTGGCGCAACAAGGTCATGCAAAGCTATTAGCTGATCAGGGCGCTATGCAAGTATTGGCTGCCTTGCAAACCACCTTAGCAAATGACGCTGGGCAATGGGTTTTGCAAAACCATACTGACGCTGTCAGTGAGTTAAGTTTGTTACAGACACATGAGGATGGTGTTAAAAACCATGTGATAGATCGTACTTTTGTTGAAAGTGGCGTGCGTTGGATTGTGGATTACAAGTTGACGGCTTTGGATGAGGCGAAAAATACAGCAGATGATTTAAGTCTTATGGCAGAACAGCACCGCCCACAATTAGAGCGTTATGCAGGGTTGTTTAGTAGTGAAGGTTTAGTCATTAAAAAAGCAGTGCTGTTTTTAAGTGTGGGTAGGTTGGTTGAGCTGTAAGTCAGTAGGGTGGGGGTTTAAACCCCACGCGGAGGATGCCAATTTGCTATACGTGGGTTCAAGAACCCACCCTACTTGGCTGCTTCAGCGCAGCTTTGCCAAATAATACCAAAACCTATGGCAAACAATGTGAAGCAAAGACCAAAGCCCGCGCCAAGCCATGAGATGTAACGCGCTAAAAATACCGAAATAGTTAGTGCACTGCCGATACACAGAAGTAAGCGCCAGTGAATAAACATTATCAATATTTCAATTATAGCTTCCATAACACCTCAAATAGTTATTAAGCGAACGCTTAATAATATTGTAATTATTGATTTTGACATATTATTTATCTTTTAAAATCATATGGTTAATTTTTTATTTGCCCGTATGAAAATAAATAGCAAGTACGAATCCAAATCATTTTGTAAAACGTTCTTTATAGACTAATTTTGTCTAACTTTGCTTAAAGTGACGTCGCACATACCACACCACAAATAGTAAACCCGCAGCAGCAATCACATAATGAAACTCATGAAAGTACACTTTTAGGCTTTCCCAGTTTTGACCAAATTTCATGCCTGCGTAGGCTAATAACCAGCACCAGATGAATGAGCCTACAAACGTGTAAATGATGAATTTAGACATATTCATACGCACTACACCAGCGGGGAAGGCAATGAATGTACGTATCGCTGGTAGCATGCGAGCGATGAGAATAATAATTTCACCGTGCTTGGCAAATAAACGATCAGCTAAATCTAAATCTTGTTTAGACAGTAAAATATACTTTCCGTATCTCTCCGCGAGTGGTCGACCACCAAACATACCCACGTAGTAGGCAGGAATGGAACCTACTACACAACCAATTGCGCCAGCTAATGCTACTAACCACAGTATCATTTCACTTTTGTAAACCAAAAAACCAGCAAATGGCATGATGATTTCTGACGGTAGCGGAATGCAGGCGGATTCAATCGCCATGAGTAAAACAATGCCGCCGTAACCCATGGTCGCGATAACGCCCATAATCCATGTGGCAATAAACGCGATTAGTTTTTCTAGCATGGTATTAACTACTTTCTTAAATAAATTCTTTTAGCAATGTTTTCACAAAGTCAGTTCTTAGGTTCAGGTCTTCTAACCCTATCGTCACTCTTAACTTATCAGGGCCATTCATGCGACAACGGCGGTCACGCTGTAATAATGCAATGAGTTTAGTGGGGTCAATATCTGCTTTGGGGTTAAATTGTAGCTGAATCGCTTCAGAACTGGCGTCAATTTTAATGATGCCAATTGCTTTAGCTGCAATACGCAATCTATGGCAGGCAATGAGCGCTTCGCCTTGCTCTGGCAGTATGCCAAAGCGGTCAATCAACTCTTCTTGCATATTCTCTAAATCATCGTCATTTATGCAGTTAGCTAGGCGTTTATAAATGACCAAGCGCTCATGAACATCTGGACAATATTTGGTGGGTAACAGCGCTGGCGTGTGTAAATTGATTTCAGTTGTGACGCCAAGCGGCGCATTTAAGTCAGGCTCTTTGCCTGCTTTGAGTTGTTTAACCGCATAGTTGAGCATATCAGAATACAAATGAAAGCCAATTTCCTGCATTTCACCACTTTGGCTGTCACCTAATAACTCTCCAGCGCCGCGAATTTCTAAATCGTGCATCGCAAGGTGGAATCCAGCACCTAGATCTTCCATCAGTTGAATGGCATCTAGGCGTTTTTGCGCTTGCACGGTAATTTTACGATCTGGGTCTGTGAGCAAATACGCATATGCTTGGTGATGCGAGCGACCTACGCGACCGCGCAGTTGGTGCATTTGCGCTAAACCAAACATATCTGCTTTATTTAAAATAATAGTATTGGCCGTTGGTACATCAATACCAGTTTCAATAATGGTAGTACATAGTAACAGGTTGTAACGTTGATTATAAAAATCACGCATGACATGTTCTAGCTCGCGCTCACGTAGCTGGCCATGTGCGACAGCGATGCGAGCATCGGGCACAATGCGTTCAAGCTTTTCACGCATGGAGTGGATAGTATCCACTTCATTATGCAAGAAATACACCTGACCGCCACGTTTAAACTCACGCATGACCGCTTCGCGAATGATGCCTTCAGAGTAATCGGTATGGAATGTTTTGATGCTCAAACGTTTTTGCGGCGGCGTGGTGATAATTGAAAACTCGCGTAAGCCTTCCATCGCCATGCTGAGCGTGCGTGGAATCGGCGTGGCTGTGAGTGTAAGTATATCTACCTCGGCGCGTAAGGCTTTTAATTGCTCTTTTTGACGCACACCAAAGCGGTGCTCTTCATCTAACACCACTAGGCCTAAATTCTTAAACTTCACATCTTTTTGAATTAGTCGATGCGTGCCGATAATAATATCAATTTGTCCAGCTTCTAAGCCAGCCAAGGCTTCTTTTTGCTCTTTTGCGGTTCTAAAGCGCGATATTTCAGCAATTTTAATTGGCCATTCAGCGAAGCGATCTTTAAAGTTATTGAAATGTTGCTCGGCTAATAGCGTGGTTGGTACTAGCACGGCGACTTGTCGGCCGCCCATTACCGCTACAAAAGCCGCACGTAACGCAACTTCAGTTTTACCAAAGCCTACATCGCCACAGACCAATCTATCCATTGGACGGCCAGATTGCATGTCTTTGATAACGTTTTCAATGGCTTCTAATTGGTCGGGCGTTTCTTCAAACGGAAAGCCTTCACAGAAGGTTTCATAATCGTGCAAGCTCAAGGTGAACGCATGGCCACGACGTGATGCGCGTTGTGCGTATAAATTGAGTAACTCAGCCGCGGTGTCACGGATTTGTTTGAGTGCCTTTTTCTTAGCTTTTTCCCAATTACCACTACCTAAGCGATGTAACGGTGCGGACTCAGGCGGTCCACCAGAGTAACGTGAGATTAAGAATAACTGTGAAACTGGCACGTAAAGTTTATCGTCGCCGAAATACTCCAATAGCAAAAGCTCAGTTTCACCTTCACCAAAATCAATATTCACTAAGCCTTTGTAACGGCCAACGCCATGCTGCTCGTGCACCACAGGGTCGTCCATGCGTAGCTCAGATAAATCTTTGAGCATGCCTTCAGTGCTGCGGGCTTTTTCTTTTTCTCTACGGCGCTGTTGGCGAACTGTGGCGGCGTAAAGTTCAGCTTCAGTAATCACTGCGATTGATTTACTGACAGTTTTATTTTCTAAGCAAAAACCATGATGCAGTGGTGAAACACCTAGCATTACTTTTTCTTTAGAATCAGTGAAATCTGCCCAAGTCTCAATCAAAGCTGGTTGTAGGCCATGTTCAGCAAATAGCTGTGAAATGGTTTCTCTGCGACCCAGGCTTTCTGCGGCAATTAAAATGCGACCAGAAAAATCATTGATATAGCCTTGCAGTTTATGCAAAGGCTTTTCAGCACGTCGCTCAATATCCAGCGCAGGCAAGCCAGTTGTCTTACTGTTTGTGTTTAATAAAATACGTGTAAATTGGTGCGTGGTGCTGAAGAAATCTTCTGTTTTTATCAGTAGTGTTTCAGGTAGTAATAACGGACGTTCAGCATCATGCGCCAGAGTGCGGTAACGAGATTGCGCCTCGCGCCAAAACTGCTGTGCGCTATGGTCTAAATCACCATGCAAGCATAGGACGCAATCGGTTGGCAAATAGTCGAGGAAGGTCGCCGTTTGTTCAAAAAATAATGGTAAATACCATTCAATGCCGCCAGAAGCTATGCCTTTGCTGACATCTTTATAGATTTTAGCGCGTTGCGGGTCGCCTTCAAAGGCTTCTCTAAACTGACCTCGAAATAACGCGACACCTGCTTCGTCCAGTGGAAACTCCCGCGCAGGTAACAGTCGAATTTCTGGCACTGGATAAAGGCTGCGCTGTGTGTCGACATCAAATGTACGTATGGTTTCAATTTCGTTATCAAACAAATCGATGCGGTAAGGCAGTGCCGAACCCATAGGGAATAAATCCACCAAGCCACCACGTACACTAAACTCACCATGCGAAATCACTTGGCTCACGTGATGGTAGCCCGCTTCAGCACATTGGCGTCGCAGCGCTTCAGTATCAAGTATCTGCCCTTTTTTGAGCATAAAGGTATTAGCACTTAAATAAGCCTTAGGGCTCAAGCGAATTAAAGCCGTTGATAGCGGCACAATAATTACGTCGCATGAATTTTGGCTAATCTGGTAAAGCGTGGTGAGTCGGTCTGAAATTAAGTCAGGGTGCGGTGAGAATTGATCGTAGGGTAGTGTTTCCCAATCAGGCAATAAATTGACCGTGAGGGATGGTGCAAAGTACGGAATTTCTTCAAGTAGCCGCTGCGCATCAAACGCATTCGCGGTAATAATCACTAATGGTTTTGTAGGCGTGGCACTTTTAATTTTTAGTGCTAATTCAGCTAAAGCTAGACCATCTTCGCCATTGGTTGAAAATTCAACACGGTTAGATTGACCTGATTTTGGAACTAGCAGTGAAGTCTGCGACATGAATGAATTTAACGAAGTTTTGAAAGGCTAGATTATAACGGTACGAGCAATAGTGAGCTGTTTTTTCTTACAGTTAACCACTTAAATAATGGTGTATTTTGTTGATTTGCAGTTCTAGTATCACGTCGTCATTGCAGCTTAGGCAGTGGTATGACGGTGTTTTTTGTATTCGTTCTAGCTGACAGGTGAAATACGAGGATACTCTTGATTTATATTGAATTAATCAAGGGTTTATTTAACATTTTCTCTAACACTTTTAGCGGTGCAGTTTCTGGCCATTTAAGTGCGCTAACGGGTAAAGAAAATGTTTGCTCCATCATGTATTGACCAGCCATGGCGGCGTGCAGGACTTGGTCAGAATATACAATCCAAGTGGTTCCTGGCATGAAGTTGACGGATTGCTGAGGTGCGTGCTGTTGGTAATGCATGTCAGCTTTGAGCTGGTCATGCAACTGCAGCATACGATGGTCGTATTCGGTGCGTGTTTTTTTTGTGATGTGAAGTTTCTTCATTAGCCAAGCTTGCATAGGCAATAGTGCGCTGGTT
Source organism: Methylotenera sp. (assembly GCA_031359365.1). Lineage (GTDB taxonomy): Bacteria > Pseudomonadota > Gammaproteobacteria > Burkholderiales > Methylophilaceae > Methylotenera. The sequence goes on from JANLZY010000285.1 coordinate 7,479, forward strand.
TTTGGTAAAAAGACCTCTGCCATTTTATCAAAGGGTTCTCCTACTCGCCAAACACGAGGTTTGCCGTTGGGGTTCACGTTATTAAACACTCTGAGTAGTCGTGTGCCTTGTGTAGGATTAGATGGAAACGCATCTGAGTGTAAGCGCGTATCATCTTTACGATATGAACTCGCACGAGTTTCCACTTCAAGTGGTCTAAAGCTTGTATTGGCAACGGTTAGGTTTGGCATATAACTTGGCAATATTGCCGAGATAAGCTGTAATGACTGATCTGCATAGCGCTGTATCATCGCTTGGATAGCCGCTAAATCAGCGTCACTGCCTACCGCACCTTTTAGTCCACTGCTTTCCCCTACACGAGGTCTTAATGAGATGTTTTTAGACTTTTTATCTGCCCAATCTGTAGAGAGAAATTTCTGCTCTTCAGGCAATAACTTAAATTCGAGTTGCGGCAGCGCAATCACATGCCCATGCTCTAAGGCATCAATTACTTCATCTCTCACAGAAGAATCTACCGTGGTATCCCACTGATTAAAATCGAATGTTTTGATGATATTCATTACTTCAATCCTAGCGTTTATGCCGTTCCACCTACTGTTAGCGCATCAATTTTAAGGGTAGGCTGACCTACACCAACAGGCACGCTTTGACCTTCTTTGCCACAAGTGCCAACGCCACTGTCTAAAGACATATCGTTACCTATCATAGAGACACGTTTTAACACTTCTGGGCCATTACCAATCAAAGTGGCGCCTTTTACAGGATAAGTGATTTTACCGTCTTCAATCATATAGGCTTCCGCCGCGCTGAATACAAATTTACCGCTGGTGATGTCTACCTGACCGCCGCCAAAGTTCGCAGCATACAAGCCTTTTTTGACTGATTTGATGATTTCTTCTGGTGGTAATGTACCGTTTAACATATAGGTATTAGTCATGCGCGGCATGGGGATATGTGCGTAACTTTCACGGCGCGCGTTGCCAGTCACAGGCATGTTCATGAGGCGTGCATTCAGCGTATCTTGTATGTATCCACGCAGAATGCCATCCTCAATCAATACTGTTCTATTGGTTTGGTTACCTTCGTCATCCATGCTGAGTGAGCCGCGCCTATTTTCTATCGTACCATCATCCACAATGGTGATGCCTTTAGCGGCAACTTGCTGACCTATCATGTTTGAAAAAGCCGAGCTGCCTTTGCGATTGAAATCACCTTCTAAACCGTGACCGATGGCTTCGTGTAGCAAAATACCAGGCCAGCCTGCGCCTAACACTACCGTCATGCTGCCGGCTGGGGCAGGGCGTGCATCCAAGTTTACAATGGCTTGATGCACGGCTTTTTGGGCGTATTCTTGCAAAATAGCATCAGTAAAATAACTATAGTCAAAGCGACCGCCACCACCGCTAGAGCCTTGCTCACGGCGACCATTGCTCTCAGCAATTACATTGATGGAAAGGCGCACAAGAGGGCGTACATCAGCTGCCATCACGCCATCGTGGCGTGCGACCATGACCACTTCATATTCGCCAGCAATGGAGGCTGTCACTTGTGAAATACGAGAGTCTAGACTTCTCGCG
>JANLZY010000307.1:0-1923 GCA_031359365.1 Methylotenera sp.
ATCAAACGCTTTTCTATTAGGTAAATTGGTCAACTTATCAATCGCCGCGGCACTTTCCACTTCTAAGTGATAGCGCTTAAGCGCAACATTGGTGAGTGCAACCACTAAACCTGTTACAGCCAAACACAATAACAAATTGCGATACAGCGAGTTGGTAATATTTTCTGTCGCTTGAGTTTCGTTTTTTTCCACAAACAAATACCAATTGAGCTCAGGAATATAACGCACGTTCACCAAATGGTGCATATTTTTCAGATCATAGGCATAACTGTGCGTGGCTTGGTCGCGCGTATCAAAATTAATCTGCGCTATTCCCAGTCTATCTTTTATATTACTGCCCAACGGCCTTTCTACATCGCTGGCAAGCACGATTTTTCCAGTATTACTCACAAAATAAACTTTGCGCTTAAAACGCATTTCATAATTCTCTAAAAATTTACGCGCACTATCGTAATTAATGCCCACACCTATCATGCCTAAATATCGCTGACTATCGTCCAATATGCGATAGTTAACAAAGATTGTGAGCTGATTGCCCAATCGGGTATCTTCATCCACATTTAGCTCATATGGTTCGGTTATTTTTCTAACGTGAAAATACCAAGCGTCAGCTGGCCCATCTTCTTGCACTTTTTTAGTTTCTGCACTTGCCGAATAATAATTACGCGTTGCCTCAGAGACGAAAAAACTAGTGAACGCATGGCTATTCTGCTTCACCTCTTGCAAATATTTTTTAACTATTTTCTCGTCTTTTTCAGCTTGTAGCAGCCAATCTTTCAAAATTTATTGGTCGCCATCATGGCAGATATGTTGATACTTTTAATGAGGTCTTTTTGAATTTCCGAGTAAATACTGTCTTAGGTGAACGGTAGCTCATTGACAGTAATAGCTTCATGGATAGATTGCTTAGAAACTTGATACATCAAAAATGAGACTAATGAGAAGCCAAAAATTAAGATCAGCGTGATGAGAAAAATAAGTTTGTGTCTGTTTTGCATTAAGTCACATCACTTATCATTCAAGATTAGTTATGGCAAAGCTTTGGCACTGGTAGTGCGTTGCATTACGGTATCTTTATTATGTGTTTGATTTGGAGTTGCTACTTGACTTGGAACTTGACCAAGATTGAATGTTCGACTAGGCACTTGAGCTGATTGAGCCGGAGTTGAATTATCAAGCACTTGATAAAAAACCTCATCTTGCTTGATCATACCTAATTCACTTCTGGCACGTTCTTCAATGGCCGCACGACCACTTTTTAAATCACGCACTTCAGCATCTAACGTTTCATTGCGCGCGTTTAAAGCACTGTTCTTTTCCTGCTGCGTGGCAAGCTGACGACTTAAATCCCATACCCGTAACCAACTCCCTTTACCTAGCCACAGTGGGTACTGCAGCAAGGCAATGAGAATAACGAATATGAGCGTTAAGACTTTCACTTGATTACTTTGAAATTACAATGGCATTCAAGCTAAGACTTGACACGCCTTTGAAGACAGCACAATGTGTACTTCTAGAAAGCGCAGCAAGATATCGACTTGAAAGCATTTGAAATTACTTGAACAATTGGTAAAACGCACCGATACCCGCATAGCTAGATGCATCGCCCAACTCTTCTTCAATACGCAACAATTGATTGTATTTAGCAATACGTTCAGAACGGCACAATGAACCTGTTTTAATTTGCAGTGCATTGGTTGCCACTGAAATATCAGCAATTGTAGTATCTTCTGTCTCACCTGAACGATGTGACACAACGGCAGTGTAACCAGCTCGTTTAGCCATTTCGATGGTTTGGAAAGTCTCAGTCAAGGTACCAATTTGGTTCACTTTGATCAACACGGAGTTAGCAACGCCACGCTGTATGCCTTCACGCAAGATTTTAGTATTAGTCACAAACAAATCATCGCCCACCAATTGCGT
>JANLZY010000326.1:0-4564 GCA_031359365.1 Methylotenera sp.
GCATTAGCTACGCCCACAGGCGTTTCAAATGCTAGCACGGCGAATCAAGCCGAATACAATCCCTTAGCGGGTCAAAATAACAACTCACCAAATCACTCAAGCTCACTTGAAACAAAGACGGGCGACCGTGATTGCATTGTCCGCTTCGCTCTGTGGCTTCCATATCTCGAAGTAAGGCATTCATTTCTGGTATCGTCAGGCTGCGATTGGCGCGCACTGCCGCATGGCAAGCCATGGTGCCTAACAACTCATTACGGCGCTCTGTAAGTGCTCTTGAGGCGCCGTATTCGCGTAAATCACGCAATACATCTCGCGCTAAGGTAACGGCGTCTGCGTCTTGCAGCATGGTTGGCACAGCACGTACAGCTAACGTGGTGGGAGATATTATGGCGATGTCGAATCCTAACTGTTGCAGACTACCATCGCTGCTTGCCAAGGCTTCTTGAACCGTGGCAACCTCTAGCCTGTCAGCATTAAAGCTCACTGGTAGCAATAACGGCTGCATGCCCACAGCTTGATTGTCGAGCGCATTTTTAAGCTGCTCGTACATAATGCGTTCGTGAGCGGCGTGCATATCTACCACGACTAAGCCTTGCGCATTTTGCGCGAGCACGTAAACACCATGAATTTGTGCAACTGCAAAACCTAGCGGAAAGGCGCTTTCAGCGTGGTTTTCACTGGCATTACTTGTAAAAACAGCACCTCCAGCAAGCCCGTCCCTATTGGTCTGCAGGGCAGTATTATTTAATGCGTTGTTTGAATAGTTTTGTGCACTATTGGCACTAAATAATGTTTGATAAAAACTATTCGGTTCGTTAGCGCTTAAATTGATTTGCGCTTGGTATTGCGGATAAGGGCTCGCTGAGTAACTTGGTGAGTTGGTATTTTGACCCCCAAACGGATTGTAAGCGGCTTGATTCGCCGTGCTAGCATTTGAAACGCCTGTGGGCGAAGCTAATGCTTTATGTAACGAATGGAAAATAAAACGGTGAATCGCTTGCCCATCTCTAAATCTGACTTCGGTTTTAGCTGGATGTACGTTCACATCAACCAAATTAGGGTCTAACTCTAAAAATAGCACGAATGCAGGATGCCGATCATGATGCAAAACATCTTGATAAGCTTGGCGTATGGCGTGTGAAATGAGCTTATCACGGACAAAACGGCCATTCACGTACACGTATTGCGTATCGCTTTTGTTGCGATTAAAAGTTGGCTTGGCGACTACGCCCCATATGCGCAAACCTGCTGCGGATTCCTCAACAGCGATTGTTTCAGCAGCGAAATCTGCGCCTAGAACTTCACCAAAGCGCTTAGTTGGCTCACTTACTGCATAGCGGCTAAGTGCCCTGCCATTGTGTTGCAGCATAAAAGCCACGTCTGGCCGCGACAGTACCACACGATTGAATGCGGCTTCGCAATGACCAAACTCAGTACCTTCAGTTTTTAAAAATTTACGGCGCGCAGGCGTGTTGAAATATAAATCATCAACTTCAATAATCGTACCCGCATCTAAAGCGGTTGGTGCGATTGGTGAAATCTCGCTACCATTCGAAGCAATACGCCAAGCATGTTTTGTATCAAGTGCGCGACTACTGATTTGCGTGCGTGAAACAGAGGCAATGCTCGCCAACGCTTCCCCTCGAAAACCTAAACTTGCCACAGCTTCCAAGTCATCCAAACTAGCAATTTTACTGGTAGCATGCCGAGTTAGCGCCATGGCTAAGTCTTCCTGCGCAATGCCATTGCCGTTATCCGCGACGCGCAACTGCTTAACGCCACCTTGCACAAGAGACACAGATATATCGGTACTGCCAGCATCCAAACTGTTTTCCAGCAGCTCTTTGAGTGCAGATGCAGGGCGCTCCACTACTTCGCCTGCGGCGATTTGGCTGATGAGTTGATCTGGGAGTAAGTGAATTAGCGCCATAAAATATAGTTATTTCTTAATGACTATATTTTACCTTGCTTTGAGAACTTTGCTTTGATAACGTTAATTTAACTATTCTAATAAGTAAAAATAGAGAAATTTAAACCCTGAACTCGCCCCAATAAACGGCGGTTTCTCACTTTAATAAAAATCATGCACCATAACGTAGCTGCATTAAAATAACTAATGCAATCTGTAGCGCTCTTTTTTACTTATATTCTGTTAACTAAAATCAAGCAGTGCTGTTTTAACTAAAGAATCAATTTTCTCAGTAATGTGTGTCAGTTCAGTTGCCACCACTGAAAACTCACTCCCTATTTCACCTGCACGTGCAGCAGAAATCTGCTCATTCACGGCAACAATTTTGGCTTGCTTTGCAATGCTCTGAATATCGTTCATTAAATAACGACGCTTTTTTTGCTCTAATTTAACGAATTCTTTAGATTCATTTTCATACACCAGTGTTATTTGATTTAGCAGCTTTACTATCGGCGTCGCGAGTAAGCCCAATTCATCTAACAAGCCTTGTGCAGTGCGGTAATTAGCCTCATAAGCATTGAGTGTTTTTTCCGCCAGATTAATGAATTATAGGTTCTTTTTATGCCCATCTAACTCACTATAGTAGGCAAGCCTGAGGTTTTCAAAGAATACCCCTGGCATTTCACTATTACCAATCACCAAGGCATGATGGCTATCTTTAAATAATTGCAAATCATCACGGGCTGTTTGTAGCGCATTTTCATGGCCATGGGTTGAAAGAAATATGTTCAAAATAATGCGCTGAGACAGCATGCGTTGGCGCCCTGAAATATTAATTAAATGGCCAAAAGTTTCACTGCTGATGTCAAACTCAGGGTTTGCGTAACTTGTTGCCCCTTGATTACGTCGTGTCTCTAAGCTCAAAATAACCCTCCAACTTTCATATCAAAAAATTTATATGCGCATATTTTTGCGTTAGCACTCGCTTTAATATCTATATAGGCAAAACTCATTCCAATGCATCACAAAATTTTTTCATTGGCAATATTGTATGTTTACGCTAAATTCCTAACCTGTATTCATTCTGTTAAAAAATTATCAATGGCTCATCATTATGCAAAAAGTTTTACTCAAGCTCGCTTGCTTAAACGCCATCATCATTTTTATTTAGGCCCAACTAATTCAGGCAAAACTTATCAGGCACTTATCGCGTTAGAAAAAGCAAAATCTGGCGTTTATCTTGCACCTTTAAGATTATTAGCCATGGAAATTCGCGATCGATTAGTTGCCGCAGGCGTGCCATGCAATTTGATTACTGGTGAGGAGCGTGTGCTGATGTATGGTGCGCAGCATACTGCCTCAACGATTGAAATGATGAATCCATCCAATGTTGTGGAAGTCGCAATCATTGACGAAATTCAAATGTTGCAAGATGGCGATAGAGGCAGTGCTTGGACGGCAGCCTTAGTTGGTGTACCTGCAAATCAGGTATTTATCTGTGGTTCAACCGCAGTAACTGCACCTTGCCTTGCTGTAATTGACGCCATGGATGAAACCTATGAAATCACTTATTTAGCTAGAAAAACGCCATTGGTGTTAGAGGATGAAAGCATTTGTGGCAAGCATTACAGCCGCCAAAAATTAAAGCCAAAACTGCAAAAAGGCGATGCTATTATTGCTTTTAGCCGTAAAGATGTGCTGACTTTCTCTGCAAGGTTTCGCCAATGGGGATTTACCGTCGCGAGCATCTATGGCGCGCTTTCTCCTGAAGTGCGTAGAACTGAGTCTGAGCGTTTTTGCACAGGCAAAGCGGATATTTTGGTAGCAACCGATGCGATTGGCATGGGCTTGAATCTACCTATACGACGCGTGATTTTCTCAAATATTCATAAGTTTGATGGCATAGCTTCGCGCCACCTTAACTCAACTGAAGTGCGCCAGATTGCTGGGCGTGCAGGTCGATTCGGCATTTACGACACTGGCTATGTAAGCGTATTTGAGAACGATGAATTAATACATATTGAGCACATGCTAGGTACAGATGACACGTCAGATTTAACGAAACTGCCAATCAGTATTAGCTATGGTCAAATTGGCGAAATTTCTCAGAAATTACACACGAGAAAAATCGCAGAAGTCCTCCTTTACCATCAGCAAAGAACACGTTTTGACTCAGAGCTATTCGCGCAAACATCGCTTAGCACGCAGATTGCACAAGCCATACTGGTAGATGAACATGCACCTACAATGTCGCTCAAAGACAAATTTATCTTCGTATGCGCGCCGATTTCGCTCAATGTTGCGTTTGAGAAAGACTATTATCTACTTTGTTTGCAAAGCGTAGTTAACTACAAAATACGCCACTTACCCAACCCGCCCAATTGGCTAGAGTCAGACACCCCAAAGCATTTAGAAGCAGCCGAATTGTTAAGCCATAACTTAAGTTTATACGCGTGGTTAAGCTTTAAATTTCCGCAGATTTTTGTGGGTGGTGATGAAGTTAGCCCTTACCGTCAACGTGTCAGTCGTTACATAGAAAGTGCGTTACTCACCCAAGCGGGTTACGGAGATACTACGAGAGAAATTGATTTTTTGAAGACTAAGCGCTAAGAATTTCTTAATATGGTAAATATAAAATTAATTTAATTAAAACTT
>JANLZY010000349.1:0-5121 GCA_031359365.1 Methylotenera sp.
ACCCAGTCGTAATTTTTGTCAGATTCTCCACGCTCTAAGTATCCCGGCCAAGCAATGACATCTAATTGACCTTCACCTTGTCCAATTTTCGTAGTGTCAGCCTGAACGGTGTAAATCCCAGCGATCAAACTGGTTGAAAAGGCAATGATTAAGGATTTTTTAACGAGTGTAGATGTCATTTCTAAGCTCCTAATAATGTTGAAATTTCGAAAAAATTAAAACGTATTATTTTTACTTGAATGAATGCAGATTTCTAACAATACAATAACATTGTTTTCTTATATTGGACATGCGGCAAGAGCCATTTAGGTTATTAGTCTAGAACCACTTTTATAGAGGGAAGTTATTAATCTGCATTAATCTTTGGTTTCCACCAACTGTAATGCAAAGCTTTCCTTAACTTCTTCCATCACAATATAACTTCTAGACTCCTGTGCGCCTGGCAGCGTGAGTAATATGTCGCCTAGCAAGGTTCGATAATCAGCCATTTGTGCAATACGAGCTTTGATGAGATAGTCAAAATCTCCTGATACCAAGTGACATTCTAGTACGCTGGGCAGCTTGAGTATTTCTTGTTTAAACTTACCGAAAATTGTCCCGGATTTGGTTGATAGCTTTAATTCGACAAATACCAGTAAGCCTAAGCCGAGTGAGTGTGGGTCTAGGCGGGCGTGGTAGCCTAAAATCACACCTTCTTTCTCTAAAGTTTTGACGCGTTCTCCGCAAGGCGTTACTGAAAGTCCTACGCGTTCAGCAAGTTCTGTAATCGGGATACGAGCATTCTCTTGCAACACGGACAGTATTTTTAAGTCTATACGGTCAAGCTCACGAACAGCATGGGTACGAATTCGCATGATTTATTCCTGCTTAAATGATGTAAAAACTATCATAAGTCATAAATTTGGAGATTAATATTAATTGTATGATTAAATTAAGTTAAATTAACTTTTTAATAGTGATTATTTAGATAAGTTATGTTGATGTTACTCAATAAACTAACATATATGGGCTTTAATTAACTGAACGTTAGTTAATGGTTTATGAGAATATATTCTTAACACTGTAGTGGAGAGTCATCATGCGGGTGCTGGTATTGGGTTCTGGCGTAGTTGGCGTGACAAGCGCATATTATTTGGCAAAAAAAGGGTTTGATGTCACGGTGATAGACCGGCAACCAGCCGTAGGTTTAGAAACCAGTTATGCCAATGCTGGGCAAATATCCCCAGGCTACTCTGCACCTTGGGCGGCGCCAGGTGTGCCAATGAAGGCACTTAAGTGGATATTTCAACGTCACTCACCACTGGCTTTGAAGCCAGACTGGTCATTATGGCAACTTGAGTGGACGCTTAAGTTATTGCAAAACTGCAATGCTAAAAGCTACGATCTTAACAAAGAGCGCATGGTACGTTTGGCTGAATACAGCCGTGATTGCTTGAGTGAGCTTCGTGCTGATGCAGGCATTGCTTATGAAGCGCGTACACAAGGTACTTTGCAGGTATTTCGCACACAAAAGCAATTAGATGCTGAGGCCAAAGATATCGCCGTATTAAGCCGCATGGGCGTGCCGTTTGAGCATTTAGACCCAGCAGGTTGTGTTGCAGTTGAGCCAGGTTTGGCTTCGGTAAAAGATAATCTGTTAGGTGGTTTGCGCTTAGTACATGATGAAACTGGCGACTGCCAGATATTTACCACTAACTTGGCGAAAGAAGCTCAAAAGCTTGGTGTTAAATTTAGGCAAGATGTCACCATTAATTGCTTGCTAACAAACCATGGGAAGCTTACTGGCGTGGAAATCAGCACTCAAAACGGCGCTGAAGTATTAGAGGCAGATCAATATGTGGTTGCACTTGGAAGTTATTCTCGCCAGTTGATGCAGGGCTTGGGCTTAGATATCCCAGTCTACCCAGTCAAAGGCTATTCACTAACTGTTCCCATTATCAATAGCGATGCGGCACCTGTTTCTACGGTTATGGATGAAACTTACAAAGTGGCCATTACGCGCTTCGACAATCGTATTCGTGTGGGAGGCATGGCTGAATTAGCTGGGTTTGATTTAAGCCTGAATCCACGCAGACGTGAAACCTTAGAAATGGTGTTAAATGGCTTATTTCCTAACGCTGGCGATACTTCAAAAGCGCTGTTCTGGACAGGTCTGCGCCCTATGACGCCGGATGGTACGCCCATCATAGGCAAAGCCTCTGCTGTATATAACAACGTGTGGCTCAATACCGGTCATGGCACGCTGGGCTGGACGATGGCGTGCGGTTCTGGGCAGGTGTTGGCTGATTTACTTGCAAATAATCAACCAGCTATTCAGACAGACGATTTGTCACTTGGTCGATATGCGGGAAGTCGCTACAATAAATGTGCTCAAACAACACTAGCATTCAATAATAGAGCTTAATAACAACCAATAACTCAAAGTAAATTAAACACCCATGTCACGTCCAGCAATCGCCCATATTCGTTTAGATGCTTTTAGGCATAACTACCGTGTTGCCAAGCAATCGCATGGCGGCAAAGCATTGGCCGTGATTAAAGCAAATGCTTATGGGCATGGCGCTGTGCATTGTGCCAAAGCCATAGAAGGTGAAGCAGATGGTTTTGCAGTCGCTTGTTTAGAGGAAGCCTTGCAATTGCGTGAGGCTGGAATACCTGAACCGATTTTGTTGCTAGAAGGGTTTTTTGAGGCAATAGAGTTGCCCGAAATAGTCGCAAATAATTTATGGATTGTTGTGCATTCACAATGGCAAGTAGAGGTTCTGTTAGCAACCAAACTCGCAAAACCTTTGCATGTGTGGCTAAAAATGGATAGCGGCATGCATCGAGTCGGATTGTCACCAAGCGAATATGTACAAGCTTATGAGCGGCTTAAGAATCATAAAAATGTAGCTAAAATAGTGATGATGACGCATTTCGCAAATGCGGATAATCTGAGTTCAAAACATACTTTGCATCAAATTGAGACTTTTAAAAATACGACCCAAGGGTTAAACGCAGAGATAAGTTTAGCTAACTCAGCAGCAATTCTAGGTTGGAAGCAAGCCAAGTTTGACTGGACGCGACCTGGCATCATGCTCTATGGCGCCGATCCATTAATGAACGTTGATACCAAGTTGAAACCTGTGATGCAGCTTACTTCAAAAATCATCTCGATTCGCAGTATCAAGCAGGGCGAATCTATAGGCTACGGCAGTATATTCACTGCCGAGCGCGACACAGTGGTTGGCGTAGTGGCTTGCGGCTATGCGGATGGCTATCCACGGTCTGCCGTAACAGGTACGCCTATGGCAGTTGATGGCAAAATGACGCGCTTAATCGGTCGCGTTTCTATGGATATGTTGTTTGTTGATTTGACTGATATTCCCAATGCAACCATTGGCAGCCAAGTCGAGTTATGGGGCAATCAAGTATCTGCCAATGCAGTGGCTACAAGTGCTGACACTATTGCTTATGAGCTATTTTGCAATGTAAAACGTGCACATTTTCAATACTTTGATGCCGCCAATATATAAGCGCATTATATAATCTAACTACATTCACTTTTTCAAAAAGGATTTCATATGCACGTTATTCAAACACCAAATGCACCTGCTGCAATCGGCCCATACTCACAAGCTATGGTGGTAGGCGATTTACTATTCACTTCAGGTCAAATTCCGTTACGTCCTGATGGCACCTTAAATGAAGGTAATATTACTGTGCAAACTACACAAGTATTAGAAAATTTAAAAGCAGTCATTGAAGCTGCTGGGTCAAGTTTGGATAAAGTGGTTAAAACGACTGTTTTTTTAAAACATCTGGATGATTTTGTTGCTATGAATAAAGTGTATGCCGAAACTTTTGGCACTCACACACCAGCACGCTCAACCGTACAAGTTGCTAAATTACCACGTGATGTATTAGTGGAAATTGAAGCTATCGTTTCCTTAGCTAAGTAAATCGCAATGGAAAAGAACCGTCTGGAAGCCTTTAGCGATGGCGTGATTGCCATTATCATCACCATTATGGTTTTAGAGTTGAAAGTGCCGCATGGCAGTGACTTTGCCTCCCTAGAACCATTGCTGCCAGTGTTTCTAAGCTATGTATTGAGCTTTGTGTATGTGGGCATTTACTGGAACAATCACCATCATATGCTGCAGACGGTTCAGCATGTGAAAGGGAATATCTTGTGGGCGAACTTACACTTGCTGTTTTGGCTATCACTATTTCCATTTGTCACTGGTTGGATGGGTGAAAATCACTTTGCAGCCATGCCATCCGCACTTTACGGACTAGTGTTGTTGATGGCTGCCATTGCTTACTCAATACTGCAACGCACTATTATTGCTAGCCAAGGCGAAAACTCTTTACTAGCCAAAGTAATCGGACGTGATATTAAAGGTAAATTATCCGCCTTACTTTATGCTGCTGGCATCGTCGCGGCATTTTGTTCGCCAATGCTTTCAGGGTTGATTTATGCTGCAGTTGCGCTGATGTGGCTAATTCCAGATAGCCGTATTGAGCGTGTGATTAGAAATTGAAGTGATTGTTTTGTTCGTAAGTTAGCATTTTTTTGGACGAATCATCAATCCAATTATGCTCAAACCAGCAAGTAAAAGTGCGTAGCTTTCGGGTTCAGGAACAGGCGTTATGGAAAGTATTGAAAATTGAAGTTTAGTATCATTATCTTTCACAATGTCGCCAAAATTAGACCTATTGTTGAATAGCGCTAAGTCGAGTGTTCGAGGAGGCAGGTCGCTAGTGAGCGCATTTGATGGGTCAGGTGAGCTACCTAAAGTTAAGCTTAAGTGACCATAATCTAATCCATCCAATTTTACTGACCCAGCACCTAGAACAAAAGAGTCATTAGCATTGCTACCACTATTGTCTTGGAGGCTGTAGCTTAATATGTCCGAAGTAACTGTGTGACCAGAAAAATTTATTGTCAACGCATTAGGTGCTGAGTAATAGTAATAACTATAAGTGGTTGGTGGAGAGCTAAAGTAAGTAGTCACTGGCGCATTCAGGTCATAGGAGAAGTTTCCAGAAACTAGACTATTGATAGGAGAATTCAAGTTCGGGTCACTATAAAATACCGAACCTGTAAAGCCAAAGGTAACTATATTGGCTCAAGCATTT
>JANLZY010000367.1:0-1709 GCA_031359365.1 Methylotenera sp.
TAATGCTGCCACCTCTTCACAAGAGGTTTGTTTTGGCGTTTCAACATCTTGCATCACTTCTGTTGCGGCACCGCGTACATTAGGTGCCACGGCTTCGGCCAACTCTACATTGGCTGCGTAATCTGACGTATCACAATACGCCAAGCCATCCTCACCTGAGTCAGCAAGTACATGAAACTCATGAGAACCATCACCGCCTATAGCACCTGTATCGGCTTTTACTGCGCGAAACTTTAGACCTAAGCGATTAAAAACATTGCTGTATGCTTGATACATATTGGCATACGTGGTTTCTAAAGAGGCAAAATCGGTATGGAAAGAGTAAGCATCTTTCATCATAAACTCACGCGCACGCATCACGCCAAAACGTGGGCGAATCTCATCACGAAATTTGGTTTGAATTTGGTAGAAGTTAAGTGGTAGCTGTTTGTAACTGCGCACCTCTGAACGTGCGATGTCAGTAATCACTTCTTCATGTGTCGGACCAAAGCAAAACTCACGTGAATGGCGATCGGTAATCTTAAGCATTTGTGGGCCAAATACTGCCCAGCGACCTGTTTCATCCCATAACTCACGAGGTTGAACTGCTGGCATTAGCAACTCTAAGGCGCCAGCCTTATTCATTTCATCACGAACGATTGTTTCAACTTTACGCAGCACGCGCAGACCTAGTGGCATCCAACTATACAAACCAGAGCCTAGGCGTTTAATTAGCCCTGCGCGTACCATTAGAATATGGCTTGGCAACTCGGCATCGTTTGGAGCTTCTTTTTGGGTGTTGAAGAAAAATTGTGAGGCGCGCATGGTGGTATCAAATCTGAGCAAAAATCAAAGACCGAATTTTACATTTAATCAGTCATTTAGTCAGCAATTGTTATAGCGCACAAACACGCTGCATCACAAATAGAAAAGTCTAGCGATTGCGAACGGGACTGTCCGCAGGAACATAGCCAGACTTCCAAAGCTCAAACGGCACTATCGTAGCGGAAACGCCATTATCATAAAACCAGCTATCAACCGCGAAGCGTTCGCCTGTTGCTTTTTCATGCATCACCGCGGTGGTATGTGGCCAGCCATTAAAAAAGAAGCTTCTTGTGCGCATATCTTCGGCTTCATGCAGTTTAATCAAGCCGTAATATTGCATCAAATGCATATAAGTTGTGGTGTTGATCGCTTCATCATTGCAATCTAACTGATCTGGAAATTTTGAATTACTGAAAGTACCCGCACGGTCGCCTGACGTACCTATTTTAGCGCCGACTATTGTTTCTAACATGCCGACAGCATCGGCAATCTGCTGACGTTCAAGTGTTGCATCATCTGTCTTGAATGCAAAAACAGAGACCACTTGAGTCCATTCTTGCGTGTTAATGGAGATATGCCTGATTTCAGCGCAACCTCCGCCAAAACAAACATCTAACCCATCTAAAGTTGGCGCTTCTCGATAAATTTTTGATATGTCAGAGAGTGCAGCTGTTGCATTAAACGAAATCAATGACAAACAAACAACACTAAATAACAATAGGCGCATTACTTAATTCATTGGTGTTTTCTGAATCTGAAGGAAAATGTCGATCTAAATGTTCGGCTATTTTTTTAATGCCTTGTAAAACGCCAAGTTCAAAATCACCATGTTTGAAGTGTTTTTCCATCTCACGACTGATTTGCTCCCATCCCTCAGTGCCCACATGATGATGAATGCCTCGGTC
>JANLZY010000368.1:0-6088 GCA_031359365.1 Methylotenera sp.
AGCGATTACAATTTTTCAAAGCTTTATGGACTATACATTATGGGCAATATTAAAACTTACCTGATGGCTACGATGGCAGCAGTATTTTGGGGAGCAAACTTCAATTTAGCTAAACCTGTTGTGGACGAGATGGGACCTTATGTTTCAGGCGCTAGCCGCTATATTTTAGCCGCAGCCATTATGCTGCTAATTACACAGGTTAGAAAAGAGACCATCCCATTACGATATTTGAGAACTTATTTGACCTTGGGCGTTGTAGGCGTTTTTGGGTTCAATCTTTTTTTCTTTCTTGGCATGGAAACGACCTCCGCTATCAATGGTGCGTTAATCATGGCATTAAACCCATTATTGACAGCTATTCTAGCCTATCTAATTCTGAATGAAAGACCATCAAAACGACAAATGATTGCTTTCCCTATTGGGGTAGCAGGCGTAGCTATCGTAGTACTTGGCGCAGGTGCACACCTAAAAATCTCAATTGGAGACCTTTACATCTTCGTCGCTAATTTAAGCTGGGCGCTCTATAACGTGCTGGTGCGTAAAATGATGCCTAAGGATGTAAGTGGGATTGCAAATACAGCTGGCATCATGACTGTGGGAGCAATGGCATTAAGTCTTGCGGCAATCTTGCATGGTGATAGTTTTGTGGTGCCGACAGCCTCTACAAGTGCCTCACTGATAATGATGACTGTTGGAGGAGGCGTCTTAGCCTATCTTTTCTGGAATGCAAGTATTGCAAAACTAGGTGTATCAAAAGCTGCGATTTTTATGAATCTGGTACCAGTCACTTCAATGGTTATCGCAACGATTCAAAGCATACCGCCAAATCACGCACAGATATTAGGAGCTATCTTAGTGATTAGTGCGGTTACTTTTAGCGCGTTTTCGCAATCTAAATCCGCTTAAGGCTAAAGCGGTAGCTTAAGTAAGCTTTCTCTATACAAAGCCCTTTTGTTTTTTAAATCAAGCCTAAGTAATTATCATCAGACTAAGATAAACTTAACACCTTGCACACATAAACAGGTTATTTGAATTCTATTTTCAAATGAATACGCTAAATGACTGAAGAAACCAAAACTGATGATGAAGGCTTAATTGCCTCAGTGAAAAATATCGGCACAACCTTGCTGGCGCTCACACGTACACGTTTAGAGCTGCTCTCTACAGATTTAGAAGAGGGCTGGATTCGGCTTGTTTCATTATTAATTACGGCCTTTGTTGCACTGTTCTGCCTTTGTTTCGGGATGGTGCTATTGGCTATTTTCATCATCGTGCTGCTTTGGGATACGCATAGATTATTGATATTAGGCTCATTAACGGCCATCTTTATCACAGCAGGCATCGTGTTATGTGTGCTCGCAATACGCGCACTTAAAGCCATGCCGCGCTTATTTGAAACGAGCATTATTGAACTGGCAAAAGACCAAAAACAGCTCGATACTGACAAGTCAATTTAGAAAATGAAGAAGAAGCTAGCCTCAATTGCTGAACGACGCCACTTGCTGGTAGCGCAAGCTGAACAACAGCGTATAGCATTGGCAAAGCACATACAGCCACTAAAAGGCGGTCTGACGCTTGCTGATAAAAGCCTAAACATCGTACGCTATGTTAAAAAGCACCCCATACTCATTATGGGATTAGTGAGTTTAATTGGCTTGCTTAAGCCGATGGGGGCGGTTAAGTGGATGCGTCGGAGTTGGATTGCGTCTTTAGCAATGCGTGGCCTGCGTGCTTGGTTAACTAAAACACCACCAACAAAAACTTAAATAGTTTTTAAAAGTAATACTTGATAAGAAGAATAAAAAAAGCGACCTAGGTCGCTTTTCTATTTAGTGAAACCTTGCTTGCAATATTTTATCTGCCAGCATTTGAAAACGCGGTGAAACAAACTCTTTAGTTTGTGTACCTGCGTCTGCAATATTCAACAGCTCTTCAATTGCAGATCTAAATCCCAACTCAAATAACCAGTAATCTGATTGATCAATCGCAGATTTTTTATCTGCGTTTACATCTTCACAAAGTCTCTCAAATGCTTCCATACACGCGTTATATTCAGCCATATTCACTCCCGATTTATGACACTGATATTTCATCATAGCAAATTTTAATTAAAACCTACTAATCTTTACAACGCCATGTTTGTTGCTATTGAGTCAAACTGGCTAAACAAAATTAATTGAGATATTAAATCTCGCCCCAGCTTTCTTCCCACATGCAATGTTTGATTTTCTTGCGATTTGCAATCAACTCATCAATACTTGGCTCATCGTTTAATGCGCGTTTAAGTGCTAGTTTAATGGCTTCGTAGTTGTTTTTGTACATATCTGCTTTATCTAAAGTACCAGCTTTTTCTAGCTCAATACAACCTGGATCAATCCATAATAATGCAACGATACATAAATCATTCACTTGGTCTTTAGGAATAATGCCTTCAATCACGGCATCCAAAATACCATCAGCCACACCTGCTTGCACTACGCCACCAAATAAACCAACATCAGTGCTACCTTTCAGCGTTACTTTTGGCACCATCATGCAAGCTGGACGTACTAATTGGTTGATATCACGCACGGCAAACATTGCAGTGTGACCTTTACTTTGCGCCATCATATTAGCAAACGCTTGTCCAACAGGGCCATCTACACTGCCGATTAAGATTTCAGGCATAGCCGCAGTCACGTCTTTACCTTCAGAATAAACAGTTGCCTCACCAGCTTTAAATACGATTTTTGACATAATTTTCTCTTTGATGATGTTAAATAAAACATCATTTTACCAAAGGCTTAGGTTAAGTTTCAATTTAATTAATAAAGTTAACTATAAATCTAGTCGCATATCTACGTGCGGAATATCTACATCACAATATTCTTCGCTTATTTGTGTAAAACCAGCTTTCTGATAAAAGTTGATGGCATGCGTTTGCGCGGATAAATAAATACTTTTGCTGCCGTGCTCTTTGCAAATACTAATAGCTTTTTGCAGCAGAGCTGCCCCTAGCCCTATGCCACGCCATTGCTTAATCACTGCCATACGGCCAATTTTTTGATAGTGAATGATACGCAAACAAGCGATAGGTTGATTTTCATAGGTGGCTAGCAAGTGCACAGCGCTGGCATCAATATCGTCCCATTCGAACTCAGGTGTAACGAACTGCTCTTCTATAAAGACTGGCGCTCTAACTGCCCGCAGTTCAATCTCTGCCACTTGCCAAGTGACTTGTTGAATCGTGACTCTTGAAAGCATCTCAGGTGAAATTTTCGTATGATTAAATTTTGGTGGCATTTAGATAAGCTTGCGAAATTAGAATGTTCAGTGCATTATTCAGGCTATAAATTTTTGACTCATCGAAAGTGTCTTATGCAACGTTATTTATCAGCTCTTGCCCGCATTTTACTCGCACAAGTTTTTTTATTACAAGTGACCATGCTCATGGTTGGATTTTTCAGCAATCCTGATGGTTATGCACAATATCAAGCTGGATTAGGCAGCTTGGGCTTACCTGGTATTTTTGCACCTTTAATTATTTTGATTCAATTAGTTGGCGGTCTAGCGCTATTTTTTGGTTATAAAACTAAATTTTTTGCCCTGTTCATGGCGATTTATGCCGTAATTATTTCTGTTTTACTACATTTGCCAGTGCTACAATACTTAGCCATTGCAGGCGGTTTGCTAATGCTTTATTTAAATCCGGTAACATCTTGCAGTGTAGACAGCTTGAAAAAATAATCAGGTATCTCACTCAAAAAAGCGGCTATATGCCGCTTTTTTTATTACCTACACTTAACTGCCATTTCAGTATTATTCCCATTCCAGCGCAGGGTAAATCGTATTCACATTGCGCCTATTTGCGATATCAAACATCAGCCATTTGCCCTTTTCAGATGCAGCTGCAGTATTCATGGTGGATTCCATGCTCTCGCCTTTTTTAATGCTAGCGCGTATATCCGTTAAAAGTACCGTTAAATAACGCTCATCATTATTCAACGCCACTATCCAGTCTTTGGTGACGGGGCCATGCCCAGGAACGACTTGTTTAGCTGGACTATTTTTCAGCTTTTGTACTTCTATGATTAAACCTTTGATATCTCCCTCTAAGACTGGCGTGCGCTCTATAAACAGCAAGTCACCTGTAAATAATGTACCTGCCTTACTTTCAAGCACTGAAACATCCGTATTGGTATGGGCTACTGGATGCGCTGTAAGCATTAATTTTCTATCACCTAAGTCAAGTTCTAGCGTGGTTTTAACAGTCACTGTAGGCTTAACAAGCTCGCTGGCTTGTGCATCCGCACCCAACAATCTAGCGTTTAATTTAGCATAGGCTTCATGGCGTAACTCCATGGCATTTGCCAGTTTATCGTGGCCTATAAATTGCGGTTTATCATTCAGAAAGGCAGCATTGCCATAGATATGGTCAGGGTGCACATGCGTATTAATCACATATATCACTGGTAAGGGCGTGATTTTGCTTATAGCTTCGCGTAACTGCTTCCCAACTTTAAAGCTGCCGCCAGTATCAATCACCGCAACGCCTTTGCTGCCTACAATAAAGCTAGCATTACAAATATCACCCTGATAGCCATCATCTATATCTAAATGTGCCCCATGATGCACGTAGATACCATCACCCAGACTTTCAATGGCAAAGCTGTCATCATGCGCTTGCACTTGCGCACAACCCACTAATGCCAAAAGACTAAGGGTTATCATTAAAATTCGCATGATTCATTCCTGTTGTTGAAATAATTGGTTAGAATGATGTCGTATTGTGGAATCTATGGCTGTGACGCCTGTCACATAGGCACAAAAATTAATATACAGGAATATCATGACGATTCAAACATCTTCTCGTTACACCAAAACCGCTGTAGTGCTTCATTGGCTTATCGCTATTTTTCTAGTGGGGATGTTTGTATTAGGCTGGTTTATGACGGATATTCCAAAAGAAGCGCCGAAGCAAACTGCTTTTGATATATTGAATTTAGGCGTTTACACATGGCAAGTTGCTGAAGAAGCCTCGCCTAGAGCTTTTTACTTCAATTTGCATAAATCTTTAGGTATCACCATTCTTGCGCTTATCGCTATTCGTGTCTTATGGCGCGTTACACACAAACCACCAGCTTTATTAACCTCATATTCTGCGCTAGAACGTAAAGTTGCTACTGGAACCCATCATCTTCTATATTTATTCATGGTAGTCATACCATTAACTGGCTTGTTAATGAGCATATATGGAAAATACAGTGTTAATTGGTTTGGCATAGAGTTAATCAAAGGGGCTGACAATAAAGGCCTGCGAGATTTTTTTGAAGGCTCTCACGAGTTCGTTGGTATTGTTTTATTAGTGTTAGTCGCGCTACATGTTGCAGGTGCTTTAAAACATAAGATTATTGATAAAGACGATACTTTAAAACGCATGACATTTAAGTAATAAATTATGAGCAAATAAAAAAGCCCGATTGATTCGGGCTTTTTTTATTTACAGATGATACTGCTTACTATGTTTTCTTACGGCTTCTAACATCGCTGCCGCATTCTCTGGCGGCGTCCATTGAGTAATACCGTGTCCAAGGTTAAATACGTGGCCATGACCGTGACCATAGCTGCGAAGCACATTTTCTACCTGCTTATCAATCGCTTCTGGCGTTGATAACAAAATTGCTGGGTCTAAGTTACCTTGCAGTGCGACTTTGTCACCAACGCGTTTACGCGCTTGACCGATATCTACTGTCCAATCTAAACCAAGTGCATCCGCGCCGATTTCGGCTTGCGCTTCTAACCACAAGGCGCCACCTTTGGTAAAGACAACGCTTGGAACTTTGCGACCATCATTATCTTTAATTAAACCAGCCACGATTTTCTTCATATAATTAAGCGAAAACTCAATATAGGCATCGTGTGAAAGTGCACCGCCCCATGAATCAAAGATCATCACCGCTTGCGCACCAGCCAAAATTTGCGCATTTAAATACTGAATCACGGTTTGCGCGGTTGTTTCTAAAATGTGATGCAACAAATCTGGGCGAGCGTAGGCCATTTTTTTAATGGTTAAGAAATCCGTGCCGCCTTTACCTTCTACCATATAGGT
>JANLZY010000511.1:0-3424 GCA_031359365.1 Methylotenera sp.
GGTTTTGGCAAAAGCTAAGCCATTGCTTGCCTCAACAGGTAGGCCATCAGGGGTAATGACCGACCATTGATATACTTCTTGACCGAGTAAGTAGTTTGCCATACGAAGAATTTCAATCGCATTGGAAAATGCAATCATAGAAAAATTATTGAGGGTTAAGAACCCAACATGCCTGACCTGTGACATTTCTTTACAAGACATACGACCCCAATCACGATGACTCACAATGAATGTTTAACAATTTGTATACTTTATTTCAATCCCACAAATTTCTTAAGGCCATATTTTTCTTAACCTTTAGAGAATAATAGCCCTGAAAATAATATTTTGAAATAATAATTATAGATATTATTTTCTACAGAAAGACATCATGACAAAATCTCAACGTCAGCTAAGATTCGATTGCATTTAAAGACTTAACATAATTGAATTGATTATATTTCCAATCCTAATATAAAAAAACCAGCTCGGCGTTTTTGCTATGGTTAATGTCGTAATTACTAATTTTTTTCTAAAATATTCTTTGATAATGAAATTGCATAATTAAGTGCAATTTTTATAAATGGTAGGTTTGGTTTTACTTTCAAAAAATGGGGAATTAAATGAATACTTTGAGTTGGATTACAAATCGTCATGTGGTTGGTGCATTATGTGCAGCCCCACTGTTATTTAGCTGTGCTTATGCTTCAGCCGAAGAAGTGGCACCCGCCGCCTCAACTGCCAATCCTACAGAGCCAGCTCCAGCTTACACATTGACCTACAACCTCGGCCTTTATAGTGATTATATTTTTCGCGGGGTTAGCTACTCAAGTGGACCAGCATTGCAGGGTGGAATTGATTGGGCGCACAGCAGTGGTTTCTATTTAGGTACATGGTTTTCTAATTTAGATCCAGATTTGTATGGTCAGAATGATGCTACTGGCGCAAAAGGTAATCATTTGGAAACGGATTTTTATGCAGGTTATGCACATACATTCGAAAGTGGATTTGGCGTTAACTTCTTAGGCAACTACTATAAATATTTCGAAGGCAGAAGTTCAATAAACGGCCATAAGCAAGATTCGTTTGAAGCATCAGTTGCACTTTCATACAAGTGGTTTACCTATACGTACTTCAATGTGTTAACAGATTATTATGGTCTAGATAAGACTGATTCTAATTTTAATGTTACTGGAAATAGGGATACCAAGTATTCAGATTATCATGAATTGAAAGTTAACTACACATTGCCAGTGGGTGATTTAAATATGATGGCAAAAGTAGGTTACCAAACCACAAAAAATCTTGAAGGCGACCAAGGAGATTTTGCAATTGGCTTAAACAGAAACTTCTCTTTACCAACTGCAGGAAAGCGTCTAGATGGATTCAACGCAGGTGCGATTTATTCTGATACATTTGATGTTAAAAATCAGGCTTACTACACACTTAATGGTTCGCCGACTAATGGTAAAACTATTATGTTTTTCGTTAAGCGCTCTTGGTAATGAGTATGATGCTTAAATATGCATTTCGCTGTTAAGTACATAAGAGGATGCGTAAGCATCCTTTTTCAATTTACCGGTTGGGCTTGAATGCTTAATTTACGGCTATATTTAATCTCTACTGACTTGGTCGGTTTTAGCTAATTTTTAGTCGTAATTTAATTCGTGTAAATCCTCTAGGGCTTTACACTCTTAATTATTAGTTTAATGACGTCTAGTATGGAGAAATTAATTGTACCGTTTTGATTTGCAGCAACTTTATATCAATGGGCGCCGCGTAAATGCTACTAGCGGTAAATCTTTCCAAGCGATAAATCCAGCAAATGGAGAAGTATTGGCGGATGTACAAGTTGCCTCTGAAGCCGATGTGGATTCAGCTGTTGCCAGTGCCAATCAAGGCCAGCGTGTTTGGGCTGCGATGACTGCTATGCAGCGTTCGCGTATTTTACGACGCGCAGTTGAGATTTTACGTGAGCGTAATGATGAGCTTGCCGAGTTGGAAACTTTAGATACTGGCAAACCAGTTTCTGAAACGCGTTATGTCGATATCGTTACGGGCGCTGATGTGCTTGAATATTACGCTGGATTAGTTCCGGCACTTGAAGGCCAGCAAATCCCATTACGTGAAAGCGCTTTTGCTTATACCCGTAGAGAGCCGCTAGGCGTGGTTGCTGGCATTGGTGCATGGAATTATCCCATTCAAATTGCTTTGTGGAAATCAGCGCCAGCTCTAGCCGCTGGCAATGCCATGATATTCAAACCCAGCGAAGTCACACCGCTAAGCACCTTGAAATTAGCTGAAATTTATACCGAAGCCGGTTTGCCGGACGGTGTTTTTAATGTGCTGAATGGCAGCGGAGGCGAAGTAGGTGCTTGGTTAACGGCGCATGCAGGTATTGAGAAGATATCATTCACTGGCGGTACCGTGACAGGTAAAAAAGTGATGGCGAGCGCTTCAAGCTCAACATTAAAAGATGTGACGATGGAGCTTGGTGGAAAGTCACCTTTGATTATTTTCTCAGATGCCAATATGGATAAAGCTGCAGACGTAGCGATGATGGCGAATTTCTATAGTTCAGGCCAAGTCTGCACCAATGGCACTCGCGTGTTTGTACATCGCTCTAATATCCAAGAATTCGAGCAAAAAATTGTTGAACGCGTAGCACGCATCCGCCTTGGTGACCCGCAAGATGACAACACTAATTTTGGTCCATTGGTTAGCCAGTCTCATATGCAAAACGTGCTGCGTTATATTGACTTAGGCATCAAAGAAGGCGCGCGCCTATTAGCTGGTGGAAAGCGTGAACTTACTGGTGATTATGCCAATGGCGCTTATGTACAACCAACCGTATTTACAAATTGCACGGATGATATGACGATTGTACGTGAAGAAATTTTTGGTCCAGTGATGAGCATCCTCATTTATGACAATGAAGACGAAGTGATCCGCCGCGCTAACGATACTGAATATGGCCTAGCGGCAGGTTTGATTACAGAAAATATTAGTCGCGCACACCGCGTAATTCATCAGCTTCAAGCAGGTATTTGCTGGATTAATACATGGGGCGAGTCGCCTGCTGAAATGCCAGTTGGCGGCTATAAACAGTCTGGAGTAGGGCGCGAAAATGGCTTAATGACGCTACAAAGCTATACGCGAGTCAAATCTATTCAAGTCGAGTTGGGTAACTATACGTCTGTGTTTTAGGGATTGATTACTAATTAATTGAGTATTAAATTAATCGATTGAAAGAAGGATCTTTAAGGAAAGTCATGGGTAAAAATACGGAATTCGATTACATCATCATAGGCGCAGGCTCTGCAGGCAATGTACTTGCCACGCGCTTGACTGAAGACGCTGATGTAACGGTACTTTTACTAGAAGCAGGCGGAACTGACTATCGCTTAGATTTCCGCACGCAAATGCCTGCAGCCTTGGCTTATCC
>JANLZY010000039.1:0-9136 GCA_031359365.1 Methylotenera sp.
CTGGGTGCTAACGATGGTTTACGCGGCTTACCAGTAAAAGAGATGTCAGCTAACCTCAATACTATGATTACACAAAGTAAAAAAGCCAATGCAAAAATACTGTTAATCGGCATGAAAATACCACCGAACTACGGTCCTAAATACGCCGACTCCTTCAGCAACACCTACCCACAATTAAGCCAACAGCATCAAGTTTCATTGGTACCATTTATGCTAGAAAACATTGCCGCCAAACCAAAATTAATTCAGGATGATGGACTTCACCCTAATGTGTTGGGGCAACCAATAATGCTAGATAATATTTGGCCAAAGTTACAACCATTACTGAAACGATGATTTCGTTATAATACCCGTTAGCGATAGCAAGTGACGAACTAGAATTAGGCGCGAGAGTAATCAGCCGCTTTTGCTATTAACTCTTGAGTTGGTCGCTGACCCGTGTAAAGCACAAATTGCTCTACCGCTTGTAAGGTCATCACCTCAGCACCGGTAATGACAAACTTGCCTAAATCTTGGGCTAGCTTTATCAGTGGCGTTTCAGCAGGTAGGGCAACTACATCAAACACTACTTGTGCTGCCTCTACCGCTTCCTGACTAAAGGCAAGGTCATTGGCTTCAGTGCCGCCAGCCATACCGATTGGCGTCACATTTACCAAAATCTGTGGCTTTAAATTACGCAAATCGGTTTGCCATTGAACACCACATAACTCAGCAAGTGAACGTCCAGCGGCCTCATTACGCGCCAAAATAGTACATTCTTTAAAGCCAGCGTCTCGCATCGCAATCGCAACAGCTTTGGCCATCCCCCCGCTGCCCTGAATGACAAAACTCATATCCCTTGAAACATCGTGACTATCAAGCAGGCTTCGCACAGCTGCATAGTCTGTATTGTAGGCACGGAGCCAACCTTCGTCATTGACAATGGTATTGACTGAACCAATGGCCGCGGCAGATGGCATAAGCTCGTCCAACAGCTCTATGACTGACTCTTTGAAAGGCATAGATATAGCACAGCCACGAATATTAAGTCCTCGAATGCCTGCAATAGCATCTTTCAGACTTTCAGTACTAAAAGCCTTATACACATAATTAAGCCCCATCTCACGATAGAGATAGTTGTGAAACCTTGTACCGACATTCCCTGGTCTAGCCGAGAGGGACATACATAGTTTAGTGTCGCGGTTAATATAATCAAACATGACTTATCTCTCTAAATGACTACGCTTAGTGCGCTGCATCTCCCACAAATTTGCCTTATACATTTGGCAATATAAGCCAAAATACTTTTTACTAAGCTGAAATTAGATATCTTGCCAAACAATGTCTAATCCCTGCTCACCCTCAGAAGCTTGCAATTCATGTGCAATGCCAACACTCGGCACTAACGCTAAAGTATCGTGCCAATAAATCAGTGGTAAATGCTCACGTTGCCATGGTGGAATATTCGCTTCTTGCAATAGATGTTTGAGCGTTCGAGTTGGTCTTAGCACATTTGGCTTAAAACGCTCACCACCATCTCGGTTGGTGATTCTTAGCTTAGTCATACCATGCTTTAGCGCTAAACCGGAGCCTACCAATTGCTTGAAATGTAGCTGACCGCCGTTTGGTAAATTTAAATATGGCTCACCATTCCAAGTCATATCAAAAGGTTCGGCAAGGCGCTCTGCACATAAGTAAGCGCGCTGTTGATAGCGTTTTAGGCTTAAATGTTGTAGCTGGATATTGATATTGGCATCTGCCTTAGCATTGAACAACTGCTGAATAATTTCATTCAAATGCTCAGAAGTTGGCATTGCGAGTTGGTTCTTTGAAAACCACCAACGCAGTAGGTTTTTAGCTCGCGGAAGGTCTAATGCTGTTAAACCTTGTAGACTCAAGCTATTGTTCTGCAATAACTTATCGGCGTCAATTTTCGCTAAAGTATCGAGTAAATCATTCGCTTCAGCCAAGTGTGAGGCTGTTCGGGCTAATACTGATTTAACAGATGGATAACGAGTCGCTAGCACTGGCATCACATCATGCCGCACAAAATTGCGCTCGTATTGTGTATTGTCGTTGCTCTCGTCATCGCACCATGGAATATTTTGCTGCTCTGCGTACTCTTGTAGCATTTGGCGCGATACATCAAGCAAAGGGCGCATTAAGCGTCTAGATTCGTCTATGCTCCCCATAGAAGCCAAGCCTTTCACGCCTGCGCCTCTAAACAATTGTAGAAGCAGTGTTTCGGCTTGGTCATCTTGATGATGTGCGGCCACAACGAAACGTGGGGCAATCTCATTAACTTTAAAATCAAACAAAGCTTCATAACGCAATTGTCTAGCAGCGGCTTCTACGCCCTGCTTAGCATTTAAATCAAGCTGAACATGCACGACTTCAATCGGCACATTCAAAAGCTGACATTGCTGCATGCAGAAGTCGGCCCAGGCATCGGCATTGGGACTCAAGCCATGATGCACATGCATGGCATGTAATTCAAAAGGAATAGTTTGCTTGGCTGCGGCAAGCAGACGCAGCAATACAGAGGAGTCTAAACCGCCACTTAATGCCAACAGCACTGGCTGATTGGGCTTTAAGTGACGACTTAAAAAGTGGTTGAGTTGTGAAATTAAAGGATGAGTTACAAGCTCTGCAACCTTCCTGCTATTTTTCAGCGACTTCTTTGTATTTGCCATAGCCCATTAAGCGCTCATAACGGCTAACCAGTAAAGTTTTAATTGATTTAGGCTTTAATTTGGCAAGCTCTTCTTTTAGTGCAAGGCGTAAAGTTTCCATCACCACTTCTGGCGCACGATGTGAGCCGCCTAGTGGTTCTGGCACGATACGGTCTATCAAACCTAATGTTTTAAGGCGCGGCGCGGTAATGGCAAGAGACTCTGCAGCAATTGAAGCTTTATCCGCACTCTTATAAAGAATAGAGGCGCAACCTTCAGGTGAAATGACTGAGTAAGTGCCGTATTGCAACATCAAGAGTTGATCAACTACACCCAACGCCAACGCACCACCAGAACCGCCTTCGCCGATAATCACGCCGATGATAGGTGTTTCAAGTTCAGCCATCACATAAAGATTACGTGCAATCGCTTCTGATTGGCCGCGCTCTTCTGCACCAATGCCAGGATAAGCACCTGGTGTATCAATCAAAGTAATAATAGGAATATGGAATTTCTCAGCCAAACGGAATAAACGCAAGGCTTTACGATAACCTTCTGGGCGTGGCATACCGAAGTTACGGTATTGGCGCT
The DNA here is from genome assembly GCA_031359365.1 of Methylotenera sp. Classification (GTDB taxonomy): domain Bacteria; phylum Pseudomonadota; class Gammaproteobacteria; order Burkholderiales; family Methylophilaceae; genus Methylotenera. The sequence goes on from JANLZY010000039.1 coordinate 3,243, forward strand.
CTTTAACGTCACGGCCTTTTTGATGGCCAATCACCATCACAGGCTGACCTTCAAACCTTGCCAAACCACCTACAATTGCAGGATCGTCCGCATAAGCTCTGTCGCCATGCAGCTCTTCAAAGTCAGTAAATATGCCCTTGATATAGTCTAAAGTGTAAGGACGTTGAGGATGACGCGCCAACTGCGAAACTTGCCAAGCAGTTAAATTACCATAGATATCTTCAGATAGTTTTTTATTTTTCTTTTCCAATGCAATAAGTTCTTTAGAAATATCTAAAGCATCATTGTCATCATGCGCTGATTGTAAACCCTCAATTCTAGCTTCAAGTTCTGCGATAGGTTGCTCAAAATCTAAATAACTTATTTTCATGCGATTAGCTTTTTCTCAAAAATCATTAGTTTAATTATATAGGATTTTTACGTTTTCACGACTCAACCACGCAGTTAAACCTGCAATCAGCTCATCATGTAGGTCTACTCGCCAGTCGTTGCCAAGCATTAACTCAACTTTACTGGTTTTATTTTGATATTCAACTTTAACCGCGCAGCCTCGCACTTCATCAGAGGCGTTTTTACAATAGGGCTTTAGCAAGGCCTTTAGTTTGATAGCATCCGCTTGACCATTACAGGATATTTTCAAAAAACTGGCTTTACTGTTTCTCAAAGTAGATAAATCGAAAATTTTTCTGGCATTGACTCTTACGCCGCCAGAAAACTCATCATTCCTTACAGTGCCCTCTATGATGATAAGTTGGTCATCTTTCAACAAGGCTTGTTGCTGATTGAGTAGCTCACTACCCACCACCACTTCTAATCTTGTAGTGCCATCATCCAAGCCAACAATGGCCATTTTGCCACGTCCAGTCATGCGGATACGCACACCTGAAACAATGCCTGCCAATAACTGGGAATGCTCTTTGGGTGCTAAATTTGCCAACGTGGTCGAAATGAACTGACTTAAATCTTTTTGGTATGCCCAATAAGGATGTCCACTGAAATAAAACCCTAAGGCGGCTTTCTCTTCTTGCAGACGCTGCTGTTCAGTCCAGTCTGGTACTGTCGGCAGAATATTTGCAGCTTTATCTGCAACTTCGCCAAATAAACTATTTTGGTTACTGTTAGCGCTATTCTGCTCAGCTGCGGCCATGGCCATGGCAACACCTGCTAACAGTGCATTACGGCTTGGCGAGAGCTTATCAAACGCACCTGCGCGAATTAACGATTCCACCACACGGCGATTCACTTTGCGTAAATCAAGGCGATTACAAAAGTCGAACAAGTCTTTAAATGGCCCATCTTTGTGACGCGCTTGCAAAATCACTTCAATCGCAGCTTGCCCTGTGCCTTTGACGGCACCTAAGCCGTACAACACTTGGTTTTTGTTAATCGGCGTAAACTTATACTCACTTTGATTCACATCTGGCGACAATATTTCCACCTGATTAGGTGCACAATCCTCATAGAAAATACGCACACTGTCCGTATTGTTCATATCAGCAGACATGGTTGAAGCTAAAAATGCTGCTGGATAATGTGCTTTCAAATGTGCGGTTTGATACGCGACCAACGCATAGGCGGCAGCGTGAGATTTATTAAAACCATAGCCCGCAAACTTTTCGAGCAAGTCAAACAACTCAGTTGCCTGACGCTCCGTCATATTGTTTTTTACAGCACCTTCAGTAAAGGTTTTACGCTGCGCATCCATTTCCTCTTGCTTTTTCTTACCCATCGCGCGGCGGAGCAAATCCGCACCGCCAAGGCTGTAACCCGCGACCACTTGGGCAATCTGCATCACCTGTTCTTGGTATACAGCAATACCGTATGTTTCTTTTAAGATTGGTTCTGTGAGTGGATGTGGGTATTCCACGCGCTGTTTGCCGTGTTTGCGTCGACAGAAATCTGGGATCAAATCCATAGGGCCAGGTCGATACAATGCTACCAGTGCGATAATATCCTCAAAGCAATCGGGCAATGCTTGTTTAAGCATGTCCTTCATACCCTTGGACTCTAACTGGAACACTGCCGTTGTATTGGCGGTTTTCAACAACTGGAACGTTGGCTTATCATTAAGCGGCAAGGTTTCAAATGATAAAGGTGCTAAACCCTCAGTCGCACGCTGTTTATTTGCATTGACTAAAGCCAACTCTAATATCGTCAGCGTACGTAAACCCAAAAAGTCGAACTTAACTAACCCTACCGCCTCAACATCATCTTTATCATATTGACTGACCAAACTTGCGCCATCTGCCTGACAATACACGGGTGAGAAATCAGAAATTTTACCTGGTGAAATCAGCACACCACCCGCGTGCATACCAACGTTACGCACCAAGCCCTCAAGCCGCAACGCCAGCTCTAGCAGCTCTTTCAGCTCTTCTTCATTTTCACGACGCTCAGCTAATTGTGGCTCTTTTACCAAAGCGTCAGATAAAGTAATACCTAACTCAAGCGGAATGAGTTTGCTGATGCCATCAACAAAATAGAACGGTAAATCTAGCACTCGACCCACATCGCGAATCACGGCCTTTGCCGCCATGGTACCGAAAGTAGCGATTTGTGAAACCGCGTCTAAGCCATACTTTTGCTTCACATAATCGATGACACGATCTCGCCCTTCTTGGCAGAAGTCAATATCGAAGTCGGGCATTGAAACGCGGTCTGGATTTAGAAAACGCTCAAACAGCAAATTGTATTCCAGCGGGTCTAAATCAGTAATCTTTAAACTATATGCAACAACAGAGCCAGCGCCAGAACCACGCCCAGGACCCACTGGCACGCCATTACCTTTAGCCCACTGAATAAAGTCAGCCACAATCAGGAAGTAACCCGCAAACCCCATCTGGTTAATTACTTTGGTTTCAAAGTCTAAACGTGCTTCGTAATCAGGTTTTTTCGCAGCACGTACTTCCTCATTTGGGTAAAGTACTTCTAGGCGTTGAAGCAGGCCCCTGCGCGCTTCTGTAATTAAATATTCATTCAGACTTTCATTGTTAGGCGTTGGGAAATTAGGTAAGTAATTTTTTCCTAAAGTCAGCATTAAATTGCATCGCTTAGCAATTTCTACACTATTAGTTAGCGCTTCTGGGATATCTTCAAACAACGCAACCATGTCTGCTTGAGGCTTGAAGTACTGCTCAGTGGTAAAGTTTTTGGGGCGACGTGTATCCGCTAACACATAGCCTTCAGAAATGCAGGTACGCGCTTCGTGGGCCCTGAAATCATCTGGTGTAATAAATTGTATGGGGTGCGTAGCAACTATAGGTAAATTAAGGTTGTGAGCAATAGTGCGCACTTGCTGAATGTAATGCTCTTGCTGATGTTGCAAGGCATTATTCTCTGGTGTGCTATTTTCCGAGGCAATGGCGGTGCGTTGTACTTCTAAATAGAAACGATCTGGAAATAGACTTTCCCAAGATTGAGCAAGCTTAGTTGCTAGCGCTAGGTTATCTTGCGTACACGCCTGACCCACATCGCCAGCGATTGCCCCAGAGAGCATGATAAGCCCTTCTGTACCGCATTCAACAAACCATTCGCGCTTAAACTCTGCTCGCCCTCGATATTGATTAATCAAATAGGCGCGACTGAGTAGCTGGCATAACAGCAAATAACCGGCATGCGATTGACATAACAATAGCAAACGCGTTGGCTGATCACGATTAGCGGTATTTTCCAACCAAATATCACAGCCTAATATAGGCTTAATACCTTTGCCACGGGCGGTTTTATAAAACTTGATTGCACCAAATAAATTGCTTAAGTCAGTTAATGCCAACGCTGGCATTTTATCATTCAACGCCTGCTTTACATAGTCGTCAATACGTACTATGCCATCGATAATAGAGTACTCACTATGGCAACGCAAGTGGACGAATATGGGCTGTTTTATATCTGATTGACTAGTTTGCAACATAAGGTAAATTTTACCTTATTGGGGGAGTTTTAGAGAGTAAAACTTAGTAGGATTTGCGACAAAAAGTTGATGCTATCTGCATTATTATCCTTGACAATAATGCAGATAGTTTTTTATTTTTTAAGCAAAGCGTTTACCTGCTCAATGAGTTCATCGTCTTGCACTGGTTTACCCAAGAACGCATTCACGCCCAACTCTTTAGCCACGTTGCGATGTTTTTCAGCAGTACGTGAGCTGATGACGATTAATGGAATATGGGCCGTCTTGTCGTTATCCCGCACATGGCGTGAGAACTCAAAACCATCCATACGAGGCATCTCGATATCCGTCAAAATAATATCGGGCGTGATGAGCTGCAATTTTTGTATCGCATCCATACCATCATTCGCAGTAACTACTTCAAAATCTTCACGCTCAAGCACGCGTGAAAGCACTTTACGCATAGTAAGTGAGTCATCTACAACCAATGCTACTTTCTTCACCACCTCAACAACTGGTGCAAACGTCGTTACTTTAATTGCACCAATTGAAAGCGCTTCACGGTTGGCCAATTGCACTGGGTTAATCACCAATACAATCACACCGTCACCTAGGACGGTAGCGCCAATCATCCCTGGCACACGCGCTAGCTGCGTACCAATCTGTTTCATCACAACCTCTTGGTTGCCGATAATTTCATCTACATGCAACGCAGTGCGATAGGTACCGCTGCGTAATAAAACGACTGGTGTATAGGCCTGTTGTTTTGCTACATGGTCAACATCACCAATGAGTTTAGATAAATAATGTAAAGGATAATCACGCCCAGCCCAGTTTACGTTGTGTGCTTGGTAGGCGCTCAATAAGTCACCTTGCTTAAGTTTTTGAACTTGTTCCACCATCACAGATGGAATCGCAAACATTTTATTACCCACGCGCGCCATAATCACTTGCGCAACTGAAAGCGTAACGGGCAAGTAGATATTAAACATCGCGCCCATACCAGTGACATTACTCACATCAATACGACCACTTAAAGCAGCAATATCGCTACGTACCGCATCTAAACCAACGCCACGTCCTGCAATTTGTGAGATGCTGTCAGCGGTTGAGAATCCTGGTTCAAAAATAACCACCATTAATGCTTGGTCTGATACTTCTTGGCCGGCGTTTAACAATCCTCTTTCAATGGCTTTTTGTTTTACCTTGGCAAGATTAATACCGGCGCCATCATCGGTCACAACCAGTGTGATCTCATCATTTTCTAAGCTAACTTTCAACTTGATTTGGCCTGCTTCCGGTTTGCCAAGCTTCTTGCGCTCATCTGTAGACTCAAGACCGTGCGCCACAGCATTGCGTAACAAATGTTCTAAGGGTGCGCCCATCTTATCTAGCACGCCGCGATCTAGCTCGATACTCTCGCCTTCAATCACCATTTCAACCTGTTTATTCAACTCTCTTGCTGTTTGTCGAACGATACGCTGTAAACGTTCTGATATAGTGGCGAATGGCAACATACGAACGCCCATCCAGCCCTGTTGCAACTCACGGTTCATACGGTTTTGCTGTTGCAAAGCCGCATCAGTCTGGTCTAGGTTCAGCACCAAACCATGTTGAATTGTCGCAACGTCGTTGACGCTCTCGGCCATCATACGTGTGAGCTCTTGTAGGCGCGTAAATCGGTCGAACTCTAGCGGGTCGAATGTTTCATTAGCCTCTTGCAACAAGCTCATACGAGACTGCATCTGCGTTTCAGCTTCAATTTCTAGCTCACGCAAGTAAGCCCGCATTCTGCTGATACTATCCGTTAAATCTGATGAAGACTGCTTGAAGCTTTGCATTTCTCGATCCATTCGAGAACGCATAATTGAAACCTCGCCAGCTTCATTAATCAATCGATCTAGCACGTCAGCACGCATACGTAAGAATTGTGACTTACGTTCGACTGAACGCGTTGGCACAGTTACTGTTGCAGCCACGTCTTCATCTTGGGCAGAAACCTTCA
>JANLZY010000057.1:0-2980 GCA_031359365.1 Methylotenera sp.
GTTGAGTAGCAAGTTTTAGTAGAGAGTGATGCGCATTCTGGCTGTAAATATCCACCAGCAATTCGCCTAGCTCTTTGAGCTGGGCAACCGTAACTGTTGCGCCATTAATAAAGGCTCGCGAACGACCATCAGCGTACATCACTCGGCGTACAATCAGCTCGTTTGCTTCATTTTCCATTTCCGCATCAACCAACCATTGTTTTGCTTCAAGGTTGTTAACTATGGCAAAAATAGCGCTAATTTCAGCTTTGTCACACCCCGCGCGGGTGACGCCACCCTCTGCGCGCGCGCCTAATGCTAGTGATAAGGCGTCAATTAAAATAGATTTACCAGCGCCAGTTTCACCCGTAAGCACAGTAAACCCTGCTTCAAACTCTAAATCGAGTTGACTGACGATAACAAAATCACGAATGGAGAGGCTTTGTAGCATAAAAAATTTAGCCCCAGTTCAGTTTGTTGCGCAGCATATCAAAATAACAATAATCGCTTGGATGCAATAAAGAAATCGTTTGCTCTGCACGATTGACAGTAATTTTATCGCCCACTTCTAGCATCACCTGAAATTGACCATCAAAGCTTAGGTGCGCCTCGTCAAACTGCATCAAGGTAATTTCAATTAAGCTATCACTATGAACGGCAATGGGTCGATTACTCAGCGTATGCGGACAAATTGGCACTAATGAAATCGCTTGTAAATTAGGATGTAGAATCTGGCCGCCCGCAGAGAGCGCATAAGCGGTAGTACCCGTTGGAGTGCTTATAATCAAGCCATCTGCACGTTGTTTATGCACGAATTTGTGGTCGATAGTCACTTCCAACTCAATCAATCGCAAAGCGCTCTTAATTACCACGTCATTCAATGCGAAATTATCATGGACTAATTGTCCATCACGCATCACTTGTGCGGTTAGCATCACACGCGGCTCTTCAATAAAATCACCTGATAAAATTTTATCTAACTGCTCAAGCATGTCCTCGGCACGTAAATCGGTTAAAAAACCAAATCGTCCGCGGTTAATACCTACAAGCGGCACATTATGATCTATCAGGCTACGCGCTACGCTGAGCATGGTGCCATCCCCACCCATCACTATCACCAAGTCAACTTTACTACCTATTTTTTCTAATGACTCCGTTTTATAGCCAACCAGCTCTGCATGCTGAGCAGTGTTTTCCTCTATCCAAATCTCGAAATTCCTTGCTGCCAAATGATGTGCCAAATCTGTCAAATCACTCTGCATCAATTGCAGAGCCGATTGGTTCATATATTTACCAATGATGGCGATAGACTTAAATGTTTGATTCATGGCGAAATTAAATCACAGATGCCTTTTTGCGCCAAGTGAAAGCTAAAGATATAGCTAAAGCGAAAGATTATGGTAAAAGCGTATTTTGTGAAAAAATTTGCTAGTTATCAGTATGACGAATGTATTAAATCGGGCAAAATACTACAGTCATGGACAAACGCGCACAGATATTATTAAAAACCTTGGTTGAACATTACATTAGTGATGGTCAACCTATCGGCTCGCGCACGTTGTTACAGCACTCTGGCTTAGATGTGAGTGCGGCAACCATACGCAATGTGATGAGTGATCTAGAGCAAATGGGCTTTATCGCCAGTCCTCACACTTCGGCAGGTCGCATTCCTACGCAAAAAGGTTATCGTCTATTCGTAGATTCACTACTAACGGTGCAACCCCTTGAAACACAAGCAATACAGCAACTCAAAAGCGGTTTGTCTTCACCTAACCCCACCGAACTAATTGCCAGTGCTGCAGATATGCTTTCACAGCTCACACAGTTTGCTGGCTTGGTCATGATTCCTAAACGTAAACGCGTGGCTTTTAAGCATTTGGAATTTTTACCTTTATCTGAAACCCGAATTTTAGTCATTATCGTTACCAGTGATGGCAACGTGCAAAACCGCATACTGATGGCGGAAAAAAAATATTCGCAAAGCGAGCTGACACAAGCCAGCAATTACTTTAATGCAAATTTTTCAGGTCAAACCTTTGAAGAGGTGCAACAAAAACTGCATATTGAACTCCAACAAATGCAATCGGATATGAATCGCCTCATGGCAGCGGCGCTTGAAGCTAGTAGCAAAGCGGTGGATAGCAATAAAGATGGCGTTGTGATTGCAGGTGAACGCAATTTGCTTCAAGTAGACGAGCTTTCCACTAACGTAAGTAGTCTGCGCAAATTGTTTGAAATATTTGAGCGCCGCACTTCGCTGATGCAATTGCTTGATAATAGCCAACGTGCTGAAGGCATACAAATATTCATCGGCGGCGAAAGTGGGTACTTACCTTTAGACGAATGCAGCATGATTACCGCACCGTACGAAGCTGATGGCCAAGTAGTCGGTACGCTAGGCGTTATTGGTCCAACGCGTATGGCTTATGAGCGTGTGATACCGATTGTGGATGTCACTGCAAAACTTTTATCAAATGCTTTATCTAACAATTAAATAGAAAAAACACCTAGAACCCATACATGGCTTACTACAACGCAGAACCAAAGTACGAACACGGCGACCAACTTAAAGTTGGTATTTTATTGGCTAATTTAGGCACTCCAGATGCGCCCACAGCCCAAGCTTTACGTCCCTATTTGCGTCAATTTTTAAGTGATACTCGCGTAGTAGAAATCCCGCGTGCTATTTGGTGGTTTATTTTAAATGGCATCATTTTAGTCATACGCCCTAAAAAATCGGCAGAAAAATACGCGCAAGTGTGGCTGAAAGAGGGCTCGCCTCTATTAGTTCATGCGCAAAAACAAACTACTTTATTACGTGGATTTTTAGGCCAAAAAATCAAGTCACCTTTCGCTGTTGAATTGGGTATGAGCTACGGCAACCCCAGCATCCAATCTGCTATTGATAAGTTAAAAGCTCAACATTGCGATCGTATTTTAGTGTTTCCGCTTTACCCTCAATCCCTCCCGGGCCCGCGTGGGGCTGCGCCGCGTCGCCCCG
>JANLZY010000266.1:0-2222 GCA_031359365.1 Methylotenera sp.
CAGGCTGCGATGGGACCGTTTTATTGTCCGGGTGACCAAAAAGTCTATATTGATTTAGCCTTCTATAATGAAATGAAAACACGTTTTCATGCACCAGGTGACTTTGCTCAAGCCTATGTGATTGCACATGAAGTCGGCCATCATATTCAAAACATAACGGGCATTTCAGATAAGGTCCAACAAGCTCGTCAAAGTGCACATAGCGAGGCACAATCCAATCAGTATTCAGTAAGATTAGAATTGCAGGCAGATTGCTATGCTGGCGTTTGGGCAAACCGTGCGGATGGTGCTGACCGTATTTTAGAAGCAGGTGATGTGGAAGAGGCGATGACCGCTGCAGCGGCGATTGGTGATGATGCTTTGCAAAAACAAGCGCAAGGTTATGCGGTGCCAGATAGCTTTACACATGGCACATCTGCGCAACGTACGCATTGGTTTAATCAAGGTTTAAGCACAGGTGATATTAAAAAGTGCGATACTTTTAGCTCGGCATCCGTTTAGCTTGCTGGCGTTTAACAATAGCAATTCACTACAGAGTATTTTCATGCGGACGCTAGACCATAATTTAACAGAACATTGTATCGATTCACAAACCATTGCTACGGGAGGGATGCTTACTGTTAAGCGCGACCAAGTGCGCTTGCAGAATGGTCATACCAGTCAGCGTGAATATGTGACACACCCAGGCGCAGTGTTGGTTGTACCGATTCTGCCAAATGGCAATATTGTGCTGGAAAAGCAGTTTCGTTATCCCTTACATCAGGTATTTATCGAACTGCCCGCAGGTAAAATTGACGCAGGTGAAGATACATTAGTCACTGGCAAGCGTGAGCTTGAGGAAGAAACTGGCTACAAAGCAAGTCACTGGGTGAGTTTAGGGTATCAGCATCCTTGCATAGGTTACTCTAATGAGGTGATACATACTTACTTAGCGTATGGCTTGACCGCTGGTGCGCATTTTCGCGATGATGATGAATCGTTAATTGTTTATGAAGATAGTCTCGCTAACTGTTTAGAGATGATAAAAAGTGGCGAAATTACCGATGGAAAAACCATCATCGCCTTATTTCTGACAGAGAAATATTTAGCGCTTCATCCTGATTTACATCAATCTAAATAAGTAAATTATGGCAAAAATTCTTATCGTTGGTTGTGGTGATTTAGGCGGCACCGTTGCTGCGCAATTATCAGCTATGAACATTCAAGTCACAGGTGTAAGGCGCAGTGACGCAGCTATTAGTGGTGTGGAAATCATTCAAGCTGATATTACAGATGTATCGAGTTTAGAAGTGCTTAAGCCAATTCAGCCAGATATTCTCATCTACTGTGTAGCAGCGAATGGCCAAACAGATGAGCAGTACAAAGCAAATTACGTGGATGGACTTCGTAATGTATTAGCTACACAATCAGGAAATTCAAATCTAAAACATGTATTTTTTGTGTCTAGTACGCGCGTATACGGACAAAAAACCGATGCACTTTTAGATGAGTCTACGCCTGCTATTGCCGCGGACTTTGGTGGTCAGCGCTTACTAGAAGCAGAAGCGCTATTAAATAATCTCTCATGTAATACTACGGTATTAAGGCTTTCTGGTATTTATGGCGCGGGTCGTTTACGCATGATTAACTTAGCAAAGTCACCGCAAAATTGGCCTGCGCAAAATAGTTGGTCTAACCGAATTCATAAAGATGATGCAGCAGCATTTATGGTGTTTTTGGTGCTCAAAGTATTAGCGAGTAAGCCTATTGGAACTTGTTACATCGTCACAGATTCTAAACCTAGTAGTCAATATGAAGTATTGAGCTGGATTGCGAATCAAATGCAGATAAATAGTGACGTTACAATGCATGCAGTAGAAGGTGGTAAGCGTTTAAGCAACCAGTCCATGCTACGCACTGGTTTTCAATTGCGATATCCTGATTTCATGTCTGGTTATCAAGCATTGCTGGCTGCGACGGCAGCCAAAGCTTCTGATCTGGTATGAGGCTTATCGGTATTTTTTGTGTATTTTTCTGCGGCTTATTTGCAAGCCCAGCATTTGCACATGAAGACTTCAATATTTGGCTAAGTGAGTTGAGACAAGAAGCTATAAGCGTAGGCATTACCGAAAAAACTGCCAGTGCTATCGTTAATCATGTGGAAATATTACCTAATGTTATTGAATTAGATCGCGCACAACCTGAGTTTGTTAGCCCGTTTCTTGATTATTATCAACGAAGAG
>JANLZY010000082.1:0-1857 GCA_031359365.1 Methylotenera sp.
GATGCCGCCTATCAACTACCTAAAGCTACATTGCCGATGAAAGGCGAAAGCAGGAGTGGCATTGAGCTGCGCGATATAAATGTGCAAACATCTAAAGGTAGCAGCACAACTATCTATAAAATCACGCTAAGTTATCAAGTGTTTGTCAGCGCAGCAAAGCCTGTAGTGATGGAACTGCCAGATGAGCATCTGGCGCTTATAGGCGGAGCAAAAGCATTATCGATTGATATTCCTGCATGGAAATTCTGGTACGCACCATTGGTTGCAGAAGGCATTACTAACGCGAAAGATAATATGCAACCGCAATCTAAGCCTGTGCTGATTGATTTGAATTTACACCGCACTCGGATTTGGGCGGCGTTAGCCTTGTTAGCAACTGGCTTGCTTGGTCTTGTTTATGTGAATGCAGATAAACGTTGGTTGCCGTTTATGAATGGCGAATTTGCGCAAGCGCATCGCAATATTAAAAAGCTTGGTCATGAGCAAACTGCAAATAAGAATGCCTTGATGCATATGCATCAAGCATTTAATAAGATTTACGGTGCAAATCTCTTTGCTAACGAGCTAGAGCATTTTTTAGCGGCTAATCAAAAATTCTTGAAAATGAAGCAAGAAATCACTCAATTTTTTGAGCAGTCGAATGCCGCCTTATTTGCCAATCAGGCAGCAAGTGCTACCCAACTACAACAGCTTAAAACACTCAGTAAGCGTTTAAGAGATTGTGAGCGGGGCGTTTAATGACTCTATTGCAACCATGGGCACTCTTGCTGTTGCCGCTTGTAGCCGCGCCGTTTGTATTTAAAAGCCATCAAGGTCAAATGTACTCTTGGCTTGAAATCATGCCGAAAGACCGGGTTTCCGAAATTGCAAACCTCTTTGTTAAGGCAATCACGTCATTAATTTTATTAAGTATTATCTTGGCTTTGGTTTCGCCTCAAGGGGCGAGTAGAAAAGAGCAAAAAGTAGGTAAAGGTGCACAAACAGTTTTAGTGATTGACCGCAGCGTGAGTATGGATCATCCATTCGCAGGGCAAACTACCAGCGGTCGTGCTGCCGAAATTAAATCTGCTGCGGCACGAAGATTAATTACTGATTTCATCGACTCGCGCCCAGATGACATGATGGGCGTGGTGGGTTTCACTAACTCTGCCTTATACGGTATGAAAATCACCACGAACCGCGATGCCATTCATGCGGCAATTAATGCCGCGACAGGCTCTGCACTGAATCAAACCAATATTGGTGCAGGGATTACCGAGGCAGTTAATTTGTTCGATAACATCCAAAGCTCTGGCTCACGCGCAGTGATATTACTTTCGGATGGGGCGGGTAAGTTAAGTCCGCGCGTAAAGCTAAAAATCTCACAATACTTTATTGGCAAGAAGTTGAATCTCTACTGGATTGTATTGCGCGAGTCAGATGACATCAGCATTTTTACTAAAGAAACCTACTCAGAGGACAAAGTACCTGATTCGATTGTACTGGATCAATATTTTAAATCACTCAAAATCAAATATAAGGCATTTGAGGCGGATAACCCAACGGCTCTGCAGTCCGCCCTGCAATACATAGATTCAAAAGAAAAAAATATGATTCAGTATACGGTGAGTATTCCTGGGCATGATTACTCGAATAACCTCATTGTGCTTGCGTTGGTATTAAGCCTGCTGATATTAGTCATTAAAAACCTAAAGGTACACTCATGGTAAAACATATCAAAAATAGCAATGTGATATTTGGGGCATTTCTCGCTATCGGCTTAATAGGTGCTGGTTATGAAGCTTATCAAATGCATCACATCACAAAGGTGAATCAGACGGTTGCTGCTGGGCAATTAGTAACTGATGATGCTTATCC
>JANLZY010000131.1:0-13960 GCA_031359365.1 Methylotenera sp.
AGCATTACCTTTGCGCTAAGTAAAAATATTGATGTGGCTTATAACGAGGTGCAATCCAAAGTCAATCAAGTAGTACGTCGTTTACCGACCGACACTGACCCACCTGTGGTACAAAAAGTTGACTCCAACGCATCACCAGTCATTTGGCTGGCATTAAGTGGTGATCGCACCATACAGCAACTCAATCTATACGCCAGTAATGTGCTGAAAAAGAAATTTGAAACCATCAACGGTGTGGGTGAAGTTACCTTAGGAGGACGCAGAGATCGTGTGATTCGCGTTTACATTCAACCTGAGCGCATGGCCGCTTACAAGCTCACAGCCAATGATTTAATCGAAGCATTTAATCGTGAGCACGTGCAGCTTCCCGGCGGCTTTTTAGTGAGTTCACAAGCAGAACAACTACTAAAACTGGATCTTGAGTTTCATAAAATCGCAGACCTATCCAATATGGTCATTGTCGATAAAGCTGGCGCGCCTATACGCCTAAAAGATGTCGCAACACTGGAAGATGGCATTTCGGATAACCGCCAAATAGCGCGTTATAACGGCAAGCCTACGGTTGGTATCGGTATGATAAAAATCGCCAATGCCAACACTGTCGACATTATTAAAGAGGTTGAACATAGGCTCGAGACAGACGTTCGCCCCAATTTACCTGCAGGGTTGGTGCTTGAGATTTCCACTAACGATGGTATTTTCATCAACCAACTAGTCGCTTCACTCAAAGAGCACTTGGTTGAAGGCACATTATTTGCCGCGCTGATTGTATTAATTTTTATGCGCTCGTTTAGTTCTACTGTCATGATCTGTTTAGAAATTCCAGTATCACTTTTAGGCGCAATTGCCGTGATGTATTTTGCCGGCTACACCTTTAACAGCATGACCTTGCTCGCACTACTCTTATTGATTGGCGTGGTGGTCGACGATGCTATCGTGGTACGAGAAAGTATTTTGCGCCACATGGAAGGTGAAGTTGGCGAAGGTATTAGCGCAGCCGATTTAAAAAATCCACTAGCCGTTGCCGCATTTCGAACCAAAACTACTATTCTAGGCAGTAATGAAGTGGTATTTGCCGTACTTGCCTCTTCGGCCTCGCTCGTTTGTATCTTCGCACCCGTGATTTTTATGGACGGCATTATCGGCATGTTTTTTAAATCGTTTGCTGTGGTGGTGACATTCGGCGTACTGGTATCGCTGCTGGTTTCTCTCACACTCACACCAATGTTGTGCTCGCGTTACCTAAGTGTTACCCATAATGAGAATGCCCTTTACAAAGCGGTTGGTCGCATATTAGGCCGCATGGATGAAGTATACAAAAAGCTTCTTTACTCATCACTCAACCATCGTGGCTTAGTGTTGTTAATCACACTGATCTTTGTCGCTGTAAGCGGATTTTACTCACTTAAATATGTAGAGAAAGATTTTGTACCAGAGACCGATGAAGGTAGCTTTACCATCAACATTAAAACACCGCTTGGTTCAAGCCTTGACTACACTAATTCGCGCTTAAAATTAGTAGAAGCAACCCTTGCTACGCATAAAAGTGAGATAGATAGTTACTTTGCCACGATTGGCGCAGGATCACGTGGACAAGTTAACCAAGGCAACGTCAATGTGCGTTTAAAGCCCAAAGAAGAGCGCGCTAAGAGTCAACAAACCCTGATTAAAGAACTAAAAAAAGAACTGGATCGGATTCCAGGGGTACGTGCTATTCCTTCCCCTAGTTCTATTACGCGTGGTCAACGCTCTGAGAAGCTTCAATTCAACCTCACCGGAGTGAATCTACAAGAAATTGGCCGCATTTCGCAATTATTACAGCGAGAGTTAGGTGCCAATAGCGACATTGGTAAAGTCGATGTCGATGTGCAGCTAGACTTACCGCAGCTCAATATGCAGATTGACCGCACCAGAGCCTCAGCACTTGGCATTAGCGCCAATGATATCGCTACAGCAGTTTCACTTTATGCAGGCGGCATCAACATAGCCAAATATAATGAGTTGAATGGCGATGGCCAGCGTTACGACATCCGCATAAAAGCCAATGACTCCGAACTAGAAAATATCGCTGATTTAAAAAAAATCTACCTACGCAGCAGCACTGGAGAATTAGTCAGAATCGATGCAGTGGCTAGCTTTAGTAAAGAATTAGGCGCTGCTGTGATTGGTCGTTATGACTTACAATATGCAGTGAATTTTTATGCAAATCCAGCGGTTCCTCTTGGCGAGGCAGTCGACATAGTTAAAGCCACCGCGGCCAAAATTGTGCCGCCTGATTACACCCTAAAATTAACGGGGCAAGCAGAAGAGTTCGGCAAAACCATGAAAAACATCAAGTTTGTATTTGCGCTCGGTTTCCTTTTGCTCTATATGGTACTCGCCAGCCAGTTCAACTCATTTATACAGCCTCTATTCATCATGCTTGCGCAGCCACTCGCCATCATTGGCGGTTTAATCGCCCTACTCATGACAGGCAATACATTAAACATCTACTCAATGATAGGTTTGGTATTGCTCATAGGCTTGGTCGCCAAAAACTCTATTTTGCTGGTCGATCTCACCAATCAGTTAGTAGAAAAAGGCGCCAGTATTAACGACGCCCTTAAAGAAGCCTGCCCTATTCGCCTACGCCCAGTTGTGATGACCTCGCTCACCATTATTCTAGCGCTGTTACCTGCAGCGCTTGGCTTAGGCGCAGGCTCAGAAACTAACAAACCTCTATCAGTCGCGATTATTGGCGGGATGATTTCATCAACGTTGTTAACCTTGGTTGTAGTGCCTGCGGCTTATTCGTTGGTGATGGGTTGGCTTAAAAGATTAAACAGATAATACCTCTTATTGACGAATAAGCTTAGTATAGTAAGGTCGCAAGGCTCAGTACAAATAGCACTTTATTTTGAGATGCGTTTTTCTAGCGTTTCTAATTGCAGACCTGCCAACTTAGGCTGCCAAACTTCTGGATTCACTGGAAACTCTGTAAGAATACCAGTGCGCATATAACCACGCCGCTCATAAAATGCGATTAATTCATGCCTTATCGTAATCACATACATCTGAAATTTCTGTATGCCCCACATATGCTGCGCGAGGCTTTCAGCCTCAGTGAGTAAGCGCTTACCAATACCGTTCGCTTGTATAGTAGGACTCACCACAAACATACCAATATGCGCAATGGCACTCTCTTTTTCTACGCAGATTGAACCTAGCAATTCGTCATCATTCAAGCATAGCAAAACAATGGTGTCTTCAGATGCAATGAGGCGTTCAACTTCAGTAACAGAAGTGCGTAAGCCATCAAGAATATCTGCTTCAGTTGTCCAACCTGCGCGGCTAGATTCACCACGATAAGCTATATTGACCAGCCTTACGATGGCTTCAACATCGGTTAAATCCGCTTTTCTAAAGCGTTGCATATCTCGTTTATATTCTATTAAATTCTGTCTAAATTATAAAAATTTGCCTGATTGGTACTGTTATGGCTTGTATTGGACAAAGCACATACTGGTGCTAATATCTCACATCTGCTTAATTGCAGGTATGCTCTAGATATGCCTTACTTGAATAAAAACAAACAATATTAAGGGAAAAATATGTCAGATAATCAAACACCCGTCATCTTTACGGGAAAAGCGGGGGAGTATTTTGGTATTTGGATCGTGAATTTACTGCTATCCATTGTCACTTTAGGTATTTATTCAGCTTGGGCAAAAGTGCGTCGTAAAAAATACTTTTACAATAATACGCTGCTCGATGGTGTTGGTTTTGATTATCACGCAAACCCAATCAATATTCTAAAAGGCCGTATCATCGCCTTTGTTTTGTTTGTGATTTATAGTGTGCTATCTGGTATTAACCCAGCCTTCGGCATTTTGATGGCATTTATATTATTTCTTGCGTTACCTTGGATTATCGTTCGCGGCATGATGTTTAATGCACGCAACTCTAGCTACCGTGGCTTGCGTTTTGATTTTAATGGGAAATACGGCGAGGCTATAAAAGTGTTTATTGGCTACACATTGCTGATCATTGTCACGCTAGGCTTAGCTATTCCATTTGTGGCACAACGTACCCAAAAATTTGTGATATCTGGTCATAAATTTGGTGTGAGCAATTTTAAAATGGAAGCCTTAGTGAAAGATTTTTACAAAATCTATCTTGTCATTTTTATTATTCCATTGTTAGGTATCGTCGCTGCGATTGCTATTCCTGCTTACCAACAATATAAAGTTAAAGCTGCTAGTCACGTCAGTGCATATCAAACGCAACATTTCTCTCAAGCTTCAACTAACATACATGCTGATATGGACACGGGTGGTTTTATTAAAGTAGCCGACGTAACCACAACTGATCCAGCGACAACTGAAAATTACGCGACTGAAGATGCTGCAACAGCTGATGCAAACATGTCTGAAGAAGAGTACCTCAAAAACTTAACGCCAGAAGAGCTTGCTGAATATAACAAGTTGATTAAGGCCGCTGAAGCGAATAACCCTGAAACAGGCATGACAACCCCTAAAAAAGATCCATTAGCAGGTGCATTTGCTGGTCTGATTGGTAAATGGGGTGTAGCTGTAGCAATATTAGCTGGTTTAATTGCCATGTTGCTTTATCTTGCAGTCATTTTTTCATTCGCTGCTTACATGAAATCTCGTATTCATAATCTCGTTTTTAACAACACCACGCTTGAGCATATCGGTTTCTTTAGTAACCAGCGTATGCGCGATTTACTCTTACTCTATATCACCAATACTATCGTATTAATCTGCACATTAGGTCTTGCAACACCTTGGGTGCATATTCGCATGGCAAAATATACGGCGAATCACTTAGCACTCACAGGTGAAACAGATTGGGATAAATTTGTAGGTGAGAAAAAAGATGCCTCACGTGCATTAGGTGAAGTAATTGCCGATATGTTTGATGTTGATATTTCATTCGGTTAATCAGTCACGTGCAATTTGAAGCAGAATATTACGATGGCATCAGCCCCCGCGCCAAGCGGGTGCTGGTGGACATTGTAGGCAGTCACTTTACTTTCACAGTATCGGTCATCAATGCTGATGAAACTATCAGTAACCAGCCAATCAAAGTATTAATCAATGATTGTCACGTACAAGCTCGACTTGGAAGTGGTAAACGGCTCATCGACTTACCTGACGATAGTCGTTTAGAAACAGACTTTAAAGACTTAGAGCGTTGCTTACCTGCAAAACCAGCGAATAGATTTTGGCAAAGTGTGCATTACGCCGAAACGCATAAATTTGTGATTCTTATCGCCTTTGTTGGCATTGCGCTGGCAAGCGCGGCCTTACTTAAATATGGCGTACCTGTCGTTGCCAAATATGCAGCATTAGCAACCCCAGTCAGCATGGAAAAAGACTTAGGTAAACAAACCTTAGACTCACTTGACAGTAAAAGACTTGGCTATTTTGAAGCCTCAAAAATACCAATGGCAAAACAAAAAGACATCACGGCGGCACTCGCCGCCATGTGCACTAAAACCAATAATTGCCCTGCCTACCAATTAAATTTTAGAAAAAGCCCTATCATTGGCGCTAACGCATTCGCTCTGCCTGGCGGCTATATGGTCATTACTGATGAACTGATTGATTTAGCTAAAAATAACGATGAGATCATCGCCGTGTTAGCGCATGAGTTAGGTCATGTAAAAGGCCGGCACGCATTGCGCCAAACTTTACAGGGAACAATTTCAGGACTGATTATCATCGCCATCACAGGTGACGTAAGTAGCATAGCATCTGGCTTACCAGCGTTAATGATGAATATGAGTTACTCTCGAGAACTAGAAACTGAAGCGGACAATTACTCGCTACAGTCACTAAAAACTGCATGTATTCCAACCAAATCATTTGCTACATTGTTATTAAGATTAGAAAAAAGTCATGGTGGCGGCGGTTCAATGCCGGAAATGATTTCATCGCACCCTGATACCAAAGCGCGCATTGTGCCATTCTTAAAAGAGCACAGTCATTGTAGCTAAGTCATGTCAGCTATGATTCATAATTTAGAATCTATTTAATCAAATTATTGTAGGTCGGACTTTAGTCCGAGATGTCGGGTTAAACCCCGACCTAAAAATTTTCGATTAAGGCTCATCGATATTCAACAAACCTTCACACGCCATTCATCAATCCTTCACATTTCAATGACATTCTAGCCTTGATACTAAAAGGAAAGAATAATATAAACAGGGGGTTATGATGTCATTCAAGATGAGTTTTTATATTAGCCGTATGCATCAACTAGATAGTTTTTTATGTATTGCGGTAAACCACACTAGCCAATACAGATTGATACGTAATTTTTTTAGAGTAGCCAGCAGACTTGGTGATGGCATATTTTGGTACGGCTTAATGGCTGGCATTTTGATAGTGTATGGCGCTGAAGGCTTAATGCCAGTGATACATATGGCACTGGCAGGTTTAAGCGGAACCTTGCTATACAAATGGTTAAAAGGCAAAACCCTAAGACCGCGTCCATACGAAGTGCATCAAGACATTTGGTTGACGGGAACGCCGCTTGATAAATTTAGCTTTCCCTCTGGCCATACCTTGCACGCGGTTGTTTTTAGCTTAGTAGCAATTGGCTACTACCCGCAACTCGCTATCATAGTTGTACCGTTCGCAGTGATAGTAGGATTATCTCGCGTGGTGTTAGGTTTGCATTACCCTAGTGACGTGATTGCTGGTGCTCTGATTGGCGCCATTATTGCCAGATTGTCACTCCTGCTAGTTTAGCAACTTATACCCTACTAATGAAAAGCATCTTCAACTAAAGTCTTTTGGTAATATTGAATCGGCGTTGAGTGCACAATATATAAGTGCTTTAAACATTGCTCACGCCAAACATCCAATTGATCCACACTAAGATTTTTTAGTTCCGGTTCTAATAGTGGATTCTTACCATTAAGTACCTCACCAATATCCGCCACAGCCACTTGCGTTTTAGCCACATAGTAAACAAAATGCTTAAACACGCGCTTATCAACCACCTGTACAGCTTTATAAATCAACGTTGGTAACCTGACTGCGCGTAATACGCCATCCCAGAATGCTAGGCGTTTTAAAGCCTTCGTGGTGACATGCACAGGGCATTCAAATTGAATAGAAATAAACGCAGCAATTACGGTTTGGTGTTTATTCAAAAGCTGCTTTGCTGAGATATCCAGCAGCGGCGCCAAATGTCCATCCATCGCCCACTCAGAGGCAATATGCGTGAATACCTCATTTTTATGCCACATCGCCTCGTGTGCAGGTACAAAATGATTATGTGCAATCACATCAATATATAAGTGACTAATATAGCCAATGGCAATCGCTGTCTCCTCTTCTGTACGCGCAGATTGCATCAGTTGATGACCATGCTTCCACAGGTGAGTTTGGCGATAGTGAGGGCTCACAATCGCTAGATCAGGCAAGCAAGCACCGGCCATCACTAGCTCAGGAAAGTTTTTGATCGCGCGTTGCAAACGCGGATCCAACAAAGGCATCGCCCAAAGCAATGATTGTGCAAAATAGAGATGTGTCACCAAGCCCCAAGCATTCGCATCCACTGAATACAGACAGCACGGCAACCACCAATAATAATGCTTAATGAATTTTGGTATTTGCATAGCGTGTAATTTGCCATGCTGTGATTAAGTATTGGTTACAGATATATGACTATTTAGTGAAAATTTTAAAGGCATTTTTCATCAAACCGTCATATTGGGTCGCTATCGTTCATTTTAACAATCTACTAATTAACTACTTGATTTAATTAAGCGAACTCTACTTATGAAAATACTATTTATCTCAGATGTCTATTTTCCGCGAATTAATGGCGTATCAACTTCTACCAGAACGTTTGTTTTGCAAATGCAAAACTTAGGTCACGAAGTGCATTTAATCGCCCCGGATTATGATGTGATCACAGAAGATGAAGCTTGGATTAAGCGCATTCCAGCACGTAGCATCTACTTTGACCCTGAAGATAAACTCATGAAATACGGCGAGGCGGTAAAGTTACTACCAGTGCTTGAGCAAGAAAAGTACGACATCATTCACGTGCACACACCATTTGTGGCGCATTACTTAGGACTTAAGCTTGCAGCACAGCTGAATATTCCATGCATAGAAACTTATCACACCTTCTTTGAAGATTATTTGCATCATTACTTGCCTTGGATGCCTAAGTCCATTGCACGTAGCATTGCTAGAATGATTTCAAAACGCCAATGCAATGCGGTAGATGCGATTGTTGCACCATCAAACCCAATGTTAGATGTATTACGTAGATATGGCGTCAACGTGCTATCTGAGGTGATTCCAACGGGCTTGCAAGACAGCAGCTTTGCTGCTGCGGACGGTCAAGCATTTCGCTTGAAATATGGCATTCCACTAGAGCGACCAATGTTGTTGTACGTAGGTCGTGTTGCATTTGAAAAAAATATCGATTTCTTACTAGAAATGACTAAGTTGCTCGCTGAAAAACGACCTGATGTTTTATTGGTAGTGACTGGTGAAGGTCCTGCAGAGGCAAGCTTACATAAACTTGCCACGACATTAGAGATAGAAAAGAACGTTCAATTTATCGGCTACCTAGACCGCAACACAGAACTAAATGCTTGCTATGAGTCTGCTGATATTTTTGTCTTCGCTTCTAAAAGTGAAACGCAAGGCTTGGTTTTGCTAGAGGCCATGGCTCAAGCTACGCCAGTAGTAGCGATTGCGGAGTTAGGTACAGCCTCTATTTTAATTGAAGGAAAAGGTGCGCTAATTGCGCCAGATGACACCGCTAAATTTGCAGAAAGAGTACATCAATTACTGCTGAATCCTGAGCATAGATTTGAACTGGGTAATCGGGCAAAAAATTATGCCTTGGATAAATGGACTGCAACACTGCAAGCACAACGGATGATTAAATTTTATGAGGAAATTATCCTAAGCCCATCACCACGTCAACCTTACCTTAAAACGCAGTTAGACCCTGTAAAAGGCTAGCGCGCGCAATTAAGAAAATCGCCTACTTAAGTTGATTTTTGCATCACTAGCTTTTGTACAACCAAACTACCCACCATATCACCTTCAACATTCACGGCGGTGCGTAAGGTATCAAGTAGCCTGTCTACAGGCAGCAGAATGGCAATGGCTTCTGCAGGTAAGCCTACAGATTGCAATACCATCACCATGGTGACCATGCCTGCACTTGGGATGCCTGGCGCACCCATGGCAGCAATCATGGCGGTAAAGAACACAATAAGTTGCTGCGCCATACTTAGCTCTATACCAGCCAAATTAGCGATGAATATTGCCGCCGCGGCTTCGTATAAGGCAGTGCCATCCATATTGATGGTCGCACCTAGCGGAATCACAAACCCTGCAATTTCAGGTTTAACATGCAAATGCTGAGTGGTACAGCGTAAAGTCACGGGCAGCGTGGCTGAACTTGAACTCGTAGCAAAAGCGGTAATTAAAGATTCACGTGCGCCGCGCCAAAACCACAGTGGTGACTTGCCTGTAAATAGGTACAAAATCAACGGTAATAGGATGACGCCGTGGACTAAAAGTGATCCAACTATTACAGCTACAAACTTAGCTAAAGTACTCAACATTGCCGCGTCTTGCACGGCAATTAACTTTATCAGAAGCGCCATGATACCCAGTGGCGCCAAACGCATCACCCAGCTCACGATATGCATGGTCACTTCTAAGCCTTCTTGCAATAAGGCAAGTATGTTTTTGAAACGCTCACCACCCATCACCAGTGTGATGCCTAAAATAAGCGCGAATGTGACCACGGCCAGCACGTTACCTTGTGACAGAGCCGTAAAAGGATTTAGAAATAAGCCATGAAGAAACTGGGCGAAAAATTCTGGCAAAGGTAATTGCTTAGCTTCAAAATTCTGCATAGCATCTTGAAACATCGCCAAATGTAAGCCTGCTCCAGGCTTAAAGTAGTTACTTACAGCTAGCGCCAAAACAATTGCAATCGCCATACTGCTAATAAAAAACAGTAAAGTAGTCACCCAAACACGATGCATTTGCTGATGCTGCCGCAAATTAGCAATACCAACGGTAATGGAGCAAAAAACCAGGGGAATCAAAATCATTTTGAGCAAATCAATAAACAGCGTACCGACTAGTCCCGACGCATAAAGACCAGTCTGCACTATATGATTCTCAGTATGATTTCCAGCGCCCAGCGAATGGAAATACAAACCAAGCCCAACACCAAACATTGTACATAATAATATTTGCACGTTAAGGCTTGGGAACTTCATGATGCTTACTCTTTAACAGCCTTAGTTTTAACGGCTTTAGGCTTGGCTACTTTTTCTTTCACTACTTTTTCTTTTACTATTTTTTCTTTTACCGCTTTTTCCTTAACTACTTTAGGTTTTGCTACTTTTTCTTTAACCTCGGCCTCTTCTTCCATAGCATCTTCCACTGCAGTGTCTCCCACTAAAGTCTCTTCAACCGCAGCTTCTTTCACTGCTTTAGGTTTGGCAACTTTAGCTTTTGCTGTGGACTTTTTAGCTTTTTGCTCAGTCGTAACCGTTTCTACTACAGCTTCTGCTTCAGCAACTACAGGAGCTACTACTTTCGCAGACTCAGTACTGCCATCGGTTTTTTCAAATACGGCCGCAAAAAAGCCATCGGTATTATGTAAGTGTGGCAATAATTTTAAATAATCGCCCGTATCTAAATTAATTTGTTGTTGTTTTAAAATTTCAGCTGCGTTGAGCAATTTAAAATCTGGATGTGCTGCCAAAAAGTTTTCTGCTATTTGCTCATTCTCATCACGCAACAAGCTGCACGTTGAGTAAATTAGACGTCCACCAGCTTTAGTCAGTTTAGAAGCACGCGCTAAAATATTCGCTTGCTTCACTGTCAGTTCAGCCAAATCTTGTGGCGTTTGACGCCATTTAAGATCCGGATTGCGGCGCAAAGTACCTAAGCCTGTGCAAGGTGCATCGACCAATACGCGGTCAAATTTACCATTTAAGCGTTTAAGTTTAGGGTCGGTTTCACTGCTGATGCTTTGTGCATTCAGATTGCTTAAACCAGAGCGTTTTAGTCGTTGACCTAAGCTGTGCAAACGTTTTTCTGACACATCAAATGCATACAAACGGCCAGTATTGCGCATTAAAGCACCCATGGCTAAAGTTTTACCGCCCGCACCTGCGCAAAAGTCTGCCACCATCATGCCACGTTTGGGCGCGACTAAATGCGCTAAAATTTGGCTACCTTCATCTTGTACTTCAATCTGGCCTTCAGTAAACATGACATGGCGGCTGATATTCAACCGTAATGGCATGCGTAAACCAATCGGCGAATATGGTGTTTTAGTGACATTGCTCTCACCCGAAGTATTTTCCGCAATAAATTTAGCCATCACATCATCACGTGTGCCTTTAATGGTGTTCACACGTAAATCTAGGGTGGCGGCATCATGCATGCTGCGCGCGATAGTGAGCGCTTCCTTTTCGCCATATTGTGCGACTAACTTTTCCCACAACCAATCACGCACATCGGCTTGAACTGCCAGCGGTAAGTTTTCTGTAGATTTTGCTTTAATGGTATGCGCCCACTCGATTTGCTGCTCAGTCAACATTGATTCGATTTTCTGTATGCTCATGCCCTGTATGCGTAGCATCCAAGCTAACACTAATTTACGCGCATCATCAGGATCATTATCATCATTAGCGGTCACCGCACTTAAAAAACGTAAACGGCGCAAAACGCCATAAACACTTTCTGCCACAAAAGCACGTTCTTTGGTGCCTAGGTCACGGTTGTTGCGAAAGAATTCGCTTAGCTTGGCATCTGCAGGGCTGTTGAATTCAAGCAAGTTAGATAACATTACAGCGGCTTGCCGTATTAGGTTGGGCGTCATTTGGTTCTCTTTAATATATATGCTGGCTGTGAATTAAGCCATAAGTCTTACTTACGGTAGCGGCAAAGGCTCTAGTCTGGCGTCTAAACTAGTAATTACCAGCTCATACATTTTACCATCGCCGCTAGTTTCCCGTATTTTAACAGGTACATGCTGATAATCTAAGGCTAACCACAATTCTGTTTTCTTTTCGCCTTCTGACGCCATTCTAGAGATATGAACAGTTTTAATATCACCAAGTTTGGTAGTAAGCGTTTCTTCACCTTCAAAAGTGTAATCATAAACACCCAATTTCTTTCCATTGGTAATGTTCAACTGCATATTCTGCAGAGGGGGCACAAACATAAACTGATACATAAAACTCAACAAATCTTGCGTGCCATCTTGCAAATCAAAGGTTTGATCGCCTTTTTGGCTATGCAAAGTCAGTTTTTTAGATCCCCAATTAAAGTCCGCACTAAAGGTTTTATCTTTCTTATTACCAAATTGATATAGGTAATGCGCTGGTTGCAAACCAAGCTCATCAAAGTATCCATCACTTGTTTGCAATAAGTCTGGTATTACTAAAGAAATCAACCCCTTAGCTTGGATCAGGCTTTTTATCTGATACTGCTCACCATTGGGCATACGCTGATAAATCACTCTAGCACTTCCTGCTAAGGATCTGTTGTCAACATCGTCTTTATCCGCATAAACAGCAAATTCAGATTCAATATATTGATAGGGTTTTGGTTTAGCAATTAAATCTGCTGCTTGTTGTTCAACGATGGGTTGCTCAACTTCTGGCGGCTCTATTGGCCCTGCACTATCGGCTGGTGTAAGCTGCGTTGGCGGCGCTGGTAGCGGATTAGCGGGAGCTATAGGTTCCACTGGATTGTCTTCTATTAGCTCCGGCTTATTAGGCTCTGCTTGCTTTTCGACTGGCCTCTTTACTACAGCTGGACTCAGAACTGGGCTAGGCGAAGCTTTGGGCAACACTAATCGAGCTTCAATTAAATCACGCTGTTTATTTAAGTTTGGCAGATTAAAACTGAACTTTCCGATTAAAAATAAATGCAGCAAGAGCGAAAAACCCATTGCCAGTGCTAGCCTTCTGTAGCTAACATCTTGGCATAATGACTTTAATTTAATCCAAGAGCTACTAATCCACATGTAACTCAGTGAGCGTTTGTTCTAGTTTCGCACCGTCTGAGTCTACCATCAGAAAACGTACCAATATGTAATTTTGCTCTGTCGCCAACCAAAGCTCTTTGGTTTCTGTTTGATCTTTATCTAGGTTAGCGGGCACTAAATGCACCGTTTTATATTGGCTGCCAGCAACGTTTAGCTGCTCAAGTTCTGGTTTAACTTTATATTGATACTGATTAAGTTTCTTACCCGTAGTGAGCGTGACCGTAATATCATTTTTAAAGGGTCTAGGTAGAAACATAAATTGATAAGCAAAACTTGCTAAGTCTTGCGTGCCAACTGTGAGCGGAACAGCTTGAGGCTCACCTTTGCCTAACATGCGCAAAGTATTACTCGACCAATCAAAATCTGAAAACAAAGCTTTATTTGGGTTACTTCCTTGATGCAATTCAAAGTGAGTCGGCACTAAACCTTTACGAGTGACTTTTCCAGTACTAGTAAGTTTACGCACGCCTAGTAATGCATAAATACCTATGCCTTTTGTCGTGCTTTCCACTTTGTAAGTATTGCCTGTCACCACATACCTTTCGCGGACGTTGGCAAACGGGGTGCCGTCTTTAGTAACGACATAATTGGCTTGAATACGTTTAGGTAAACTCACCTGCTGTGCAGCGAAAGCAGATGTAGTGGTGAAAATAAACGCTAAGCTTAACACTCTAATGGTTCTAAAAACTCCAATTTGACTCAGCACGAAAACTCCTCAATATGACTTTGCAAAAAAGTCTCACCAGCACTTAACGCATCAAGTTAGCTTTTAGATACACGCCGCTAAAAATATTTAAATTACTATGGTTGGCGCTTCACCCGCTTGCTGTGCGCGGATGTGACCAATTTCAAATACAGTCTCACCTGCGTCTTGTAGCAATTTTTGCGC
>JANLZY010000137.1:0-2263 GCA_031359365.1 Methylotenera sp.
GGCTATCGCAATTGGCGGATCGTGTTGCGAGACCATTTCTATTTTTTGTTATTTTAAGTGCGGCAGTTGCAGCCGCATTGTTATGGCATATAGACCCAGCTCGCGCATTAATGACTGCTGCTGCGGTATTAATTGTCACCTGTCCTTGTGCGTTGTCATTAGCCACGCCCGCCGCCATGCTCGCCAGTGCCAGCGCATTTGTTAAGCGCGGCATACTCATTAGGCGCCTGCAAGCGATAGAAAGTATTGCGAATATCGATACGGTAATTTTTGATAAAACAGGCACGCTGACTGAAGACCACATTGAAGTGCAATCAATCACGCATAAACAAGGGCTGACAGAAAGTGGCGTACTAGCTTTGGCTGCCGCCGTGGCGCAGCACTCTATGCATCCTGTTTCGCGTGCTTTGGTCAGTGCAAATCAGCAAAACACTGATCAATCACCGATAATGCTCACTAATATTCAAGAAGTTGTGGGTTCTGGCATTAGTGCTACTTTACAAGCTAACGCGACTTATGCAGATTTAATCAATATGCACTTGAAGCTAGGCTCTGCCAAGTTTTGTGGCATAGCGGAGCCAAGCGAACTTTCTCAACAAGTATTTCTTGCAGATGCAAATGGCTGGCTGGCAACGTTTAGCTTGCATGAAGCGGTTAAACATAATGCAGCACTAGCTATTCAGCAATTAAAAGACGCCAACTTAAGCGTAGAGCTTTTATCTGGTGACCAAGCACATACTGTAGTGAATACTGCCAACGAAATCGGCATTACACAATTTCAAGCGGCATGCAGTCCGCAAGACAAGTTATCACGATTGCACGCTCTGAAACAGCAAGGCAAGAACATACTCATGGTAGGTGACGGCTTAAATGATGGTCCAATTTTAGCCAGCGCTCATGCTTCTATCGCCATGGGTAAAGGTGTGCCACTGACGCTTGCACATGCTGACTACGTTTTGTTAAATGGCGATATTAGTCAAATTCCACAACTCATTCGTCATGCACGAAAAACCATGACCATTATCAAACAGAATATTGCCTGGGCTATCATTTACAATGTAGTGTGTATTCCGCTCGCATTTTTTGGCGTATTATCCGCTTGGTTAGCGGGTTTAGGCATGGCAGTGAGTTCTATCATCGTTGTTCTAAACGCGCTGCGTTTAACTACCTTTTCGGAAACTAAAAGCAAATAATGGACATTCTATTTATACTCGTTCCGCTTTCAGTTGTGATGGGATTAGTAGTACTTGGCGGCCTTTGGTGGGCGGTTTATCGCGGCCAATTTGAAGACATTGAAGAAGAAGGTCGACGGATTTTTGAAGAAGATAAAGAATAATAAGATTAGCTTCTCAATTGAAAACCAGCAATTAAAATTGCTCTCTCATTCGCAACAAACTACTCGCTTTTCAAATACTGTAAATCAAATATGCAAACAGCACTTATCTATAGCGCGCTAGTCATGGGCTTGGCTGGCGGCCCCCACTGTGTAGCCATGTGCGGCGCAGCTTGCACCTCATTCACGCAATCGCCAGATAAACCCTATGCCATTTATTTTTATCACTTAGGGCGAGTGTGTGGCTATGCGCTATTAGGCGCAATCGCCACGTTTGCCATTCAAAGCATTGCTTGGCTCTCCAGCTACAGTGCCATACTACATCCGCTGTGGACATTCTTTCATGTACTGGTTTTTTTCTGGGGTGTGATACTACTTATTTATGCGCGCCAGCCGATATGGATAGATCAAGCTGGGCGGCGCATTTGGCAACATGTTAAGAAACTCAGCAAGATCAATGGCGGCTATTTTTATATCGGCATGCTTTGGGCGTTAATGCCTTGCGGCTTACTTTACTCCGCACTCATCATTGCCTCATTCAATGGCAACCCGTTAGGCGGCGCACTCAGTATGGCAGCATTTGCCGCGGGTTCGGCAATCTCATTATTTTTTGCACCATGGTTATGGCTAAAACTTAAAACAACGATGGTAGAACCTTACGGTATGCGCCTTGCAGGCTTGTTGCTAAGTAGCGCCAGCGCCTGGGCTATTTGGATGTCGTTGACGCATGACGCCAAAGTCTGGTGTATGTAGGCATTATCTATCATCCCAACCCAGCAGTGACGAGTAAACAAGCAGGCTTCGCAAAATTTAAAACTCTCGATTTCTGTTATTGATTTGAGAGTTTAACAAAAAGGAATCTAAAGAAGGTTAAGCGGTGTTATGTTTAACCATAGCCCACTGGCAAAGGTGGGTTAGACAATCACACTA
>JANLZY010000151.1:0-3360 GCA_031359365.1 Methylotenera sp.
CGTCGCGCTATCTTTAATGCTAGCTTTGCTAGCGTGGGTCTTGGTGAAAGGTCAACAAGTTGCAAGTAACAGATATATAAAGCTTTTTAAACAGTCTGGGTCTGGTATTTTAGTACTCAATCGAGAGCATCGCATTCTTGATGCTAACCCTGCCGCATTAGGGATGTTTGGTTTTAAGCGCGAAGAACTTTTAAACCTTCAGTTACCTAGAGTATTGCAAGACACAGAAGTAAGCAGAATAAATCCCGTTGTAGAAAGCATGATGGCTGGCGAGCTACATACTGGAGAATGGGTGCATGTACGAAAAGATGGCACTAAGTTTATGGCAGAAGTGAATGCACGTAAATTAGACAATCAAACTTACTTTGCTATTTTGCATGATCTGACTAATCGTAAAAAAAATGAGCATCGCATTCTCCGATTAAATAATCTGTACCAAGCTCTAAGTGAAACTAACCAAGCAATTGTTCGCATGACTGATGAGAGAGATTTATTTCCATTAGTGTGTAAATGTGCAGTTAAGTTTGGTGGTATGCAAATGGCTTGGGTTGGGAAGTTGAACCAATCCAGCGAATTGATCTTACCTGTAGCCACTTATGGTGATGGTTTGGGCTATTTAGAAAGTGTCAACATCTCGATCAATGCGAATATTCCAGAAGGTCGAGGCCCAACAGGTACTGCATTTAGAGAAAATCATTCAGTGATCATTAATGATTTTTTAGAAAATCCATTAACTAAGCATTGGCACGCGAAGGCGCAGCAATTTGGTTGGCGTTCTGCTGGCGCTTTTCCTATTCCTCGTAATGGGAAACCATTTGCTATATTCACTGTTTACAACCCTGATGCGGATGCTTTTGACAAAGAGGCGATTGATTTACTTAATGAAATGGCTTCAGATATTAGCTTCGCGCTCGATAACTTTGACCGTGAAGCTCAGCGCCGCTTAGTGCAAGACAAATTACAGTTGGCAAAAATAGCCGCTGCGGAGTCGCGTGATCGTTATCAAGATTTGTATGAGTTTGCGCCTGTAGGTTATCTCTCTATCAGCCAGCAAGGCATGATCACTGAAGTGAATTGGAAAGTGACTTCAATGTTAGGTGTTAAGCGTGGTGAGCTTAACGAGCAGCATTTTAGTCAGTTTGTGGTAGAAGAAGAGAAAGCTCGCTGGCAAAACCTATTTTTAAGTATGCAAGATTTAGAGGGTGGAGAGGAGCTAAATTTTGATATTAAATTATCACATGTTAGTAGTGCAATCATCACCGCTAATCTCAACTGCTTGCGGATGGATGATGAAGCTGAACAACCTATATTACGCCTAGCCATGTTCGATGTGACACAGCTGAAGCGTACTGAGGAGGAAAAGCAACGCTCCGATTTTAGGCTGCAGGCGACTATAGATGCTATTCCTGATTTACTGTTTGAAATTGATATTCATGGCCGATATTTTTCTGCACATTCGCCTAGTAATCACTTGTTGGCAGTTCCGCCAGAAGCGTTAATTGGACAAACTGTGCGTGAGGTGATGCCAGAAGCTGCGGCGAACGTTGTGATGTCTGCAATTAGTGAGGCATATGATGCGGAGAGGTCACAGGGAAAGCAGTTTGAATTAACGTTACCAGCAGGTAAGTTCTGGTTTGAGCTTTCTGTCGCTAAAAAACCAAAAGTAGCGGGTGAAGACGTTCGCTTTATTATGTTGTCGCGTGATGTAACTGAGCGCAAACAGTCTGAATTAAAGCTACTTGAAAGCTCTGCCAGCTTAGCTAAAGCCCAAGCCAGCGCGCATTTAGGCAGTTGGGAGTTAGATTTAACTACCATGATGGGTACTTGGTCCGATGAAAACTTTCGTTTATACGACCTTGATCCAGAATTTGGCACGCCAAGTTTTGCCGAGTATATTGAGTTAATTCATCCAGATGACCGTAACCTAGTGACCGATATTCAACGCCAATTAGCAACGCTCATTGGCTCAATTCAATTCGAATCTCGCACCAATCCATCTTTGGGCACAGTGCGCACGCTAAGTAATGCTATTAAAGTCATTCGTGATGCTAGTGGGCGGGCTATTCGCGCTATGGGTACTTCTTTAGATATTACTGAGCGTAAGCTAGCGGAATTGGAGTTTCGTATTGCGGCTACCGCGTTTGAGTCTCAAGAAGGCATGATGGTGACTGATGTTAATAAGGTTATTCTGCGAGTGAATAAAGCCTTTACTAAAATATCTGGATATACGGCAGAGGAGGCGGTAGGTCAAACGCCGCGTTTAGTAAGTTCGGGCCATCATCATGAAGATTTTTATGCTTCAATGTGGCAAAAAATTGCAGTAAGTGGCTACTGGGAAGGCGAGGTTTGGAATCGTCGCAAAAATGGTGAGGTTTATCCACAGCATCTCACGATTACTGCAGTGATGGGTGACAACGGTATTGTGACGAATTATGTCGCTACATTTACCGATGTGACATTGCGCAATGCCGCAGAAGCTGAAATTAACCACTTAGCTTTTTATGATGTGCTCACGCGTCTGCCAAATCGACGCCTTTTAATTGACCGCCTGAATCATGCTTTATCTGCGGGTGCACGTCTAGGCTGGGGCGGCGCCTTGCTCTTTCTAGACCTTGATCATTTTAAAACGCTTAATGATACGCTTGGTCATGACGTGGGTGATTTGTTGTTACGGCAAGTGGCAGAAAGGCTTGGCGATTGTGTGCGTGAAGGCGATACCGTGGCACGCTTAGGCGGTGATGAGTTTGTGGTCATGCTAGAAGATCTGAGTAAACATCCTTTAGAGGCTGCTGCGCAGGCCGAAACTATTGCCAATAAAATTTTAATATCAATTAGCCAGCCTTACCTGCTTGGCGCAAGCGCATACCAGACAACAGCTAGCATTGGTGTAGTGCTATTTAGCGAAAATGGGCACTCTCAGGATGTATTACTAAAACATGCTGATATTGCCATGTATCAGGCAAAAAAAATGGGTAGAAACACCCTATGTTTCTTTGACCCGAATATGCAAGAAGCGATTAATACGCGTGCTGCACTAGAAGTGGATTTACGTAAAGCCTTAGATAACATGCAGTTCGAGCTTTACTATCAAATTCAGGTAGACAGATTGGGCAAAGCATTGGGCGCAGAAGCACTGATACGCTGGATTCATCCCGAACGCGGTTTAGTTTCACCCTTAGAGTTTATTCCATTAGCAGAAGAAACTGGCTTGATTTTACCGATAGGGCAATGGGTGTTGGAGACTGCCTGCGCTCAGCTTAAATCATGGCAAACAACCCCGCAAACACAAGGCCTTACACTCTCAATAAATGTCAGTGCAAAACAGTTCTACCAAAGCACCTTTGCAAAACAGGTTCAGGC
>JANLZY010000259.1:0-1556 GCA_031359365.1 Methylotenera sp.
GCAAGCATTGCTGCTTCAGTCATTTCGGCTATGAAAGGCGCTAAAATAATACGCGTACACGATGTGAAGGCGACCGTAGATGCGCTTAAAGTTGTGACAGCTATTCAATAAATAAAGCGCTGTTAATCAGAGGCTCTAAAAATTAAAATAAAGTAGGATACATAATGAGTAAAAAATACTTTGGTACTGATGGCATTCGCGGCAAGGTAGGCGAACACCCCATTACTCCAGATTTTTTGATGCGTCTGGGTTATGCCGCAGGCAAAGTGCTTACTTCTGTGAGTAGCAATCTTGCAAAAGGGGCACATCCCGCCGTACTAATCGGCAAAGATACACGTATTTCTGGCTATATGTTAGAAGCCGCATTAGAGGCTGGATTGTCCGCCGCTGGCGTGGATATATTGCTTACTGGACCAATGCCAACGCCTGCTGTCGCTTATCTCACACGCGCATTGCGTGCGCAGGCTGGCATTGTGATATCCGCATCACATAACCCTTATTATGATAACGGCATCAAATTCTTCTCTAGCGAAGGTGCGAAGTTACCCGACGATATTGAGCATGCCATTGAAGCTGAGTTGGACAAGCCTATGCAAGTGATGGAGTCAGCCCAGCTAGGTAAAGCACGCCGTATAGACGATGCAGCAGGGCGCTATATTGAGTTTTGCAAAAGTACTTTTCCTAACGATTTAGACTTGCGTGGTTTAAAAATCGTGTTAGATTGCGCACATGGTGCGACTTATCATGTGGCACCGAATGTATTTCATGAGCTAGGTGCAGAAACTGTATGCATCGGCAATAAGCCTGATGGGCTTAATATAAACGAGCAGGTCGGCACAACGCACCCGCGAGCATTGCAGAAGGCTGTACTTGAACATCAAGCAGATTTAGGCATAGCGTTTGATGGCGATGGTGACCGTGTGATGATGGTCGATGCACAAGGTAATTTATTAGACGGCGATCAACTGCTCTACATTATTGCTGTAGGTTTGCAAGTAGAGGGTGAGTTCAACGGAGGCGTTGCAGGTACTCTCATGACCAACCTTGCGTTAGAGCATGCCTTGCAAAAACATCAAATTCCATTCGCTCGCGCCAAAGTGGGTGATCGATATGTGTTGGAGTTGTTGAACGAACATAACTGGAAGTTAGGCGGCGAGAACTCAGGCCATATCCTCACGCTGGATAAGCACACCAGTGGCGATGCGATTATCGCCGCGCTGCAAGTGTTGCATGCCTTAAAGCAAAGCGGTAAAACGCTCACTCAAATGAACGCGGAGCTGGTGCTTTATCCTCAAGTGCTCATTAATGTTACCACTAATACTAAGCTTGATTTAGAGATACCAAAAATTCAAGATGCTGTTAAAAAAGCTGAGGATGAGTTAAATGGAACAGGTCGTGTTTTACTCAGAGCTTCAGGTACGGAACCTAAAATTCGAGTGATGGTGGAAGGGCAAGATAGCGCTTTGGTACAAAAATTAGCGGAAGAAATTGATGAAGTAGTCAGGGCTGTGGCGAGTTAAAAGAAACTTAACTGTAGATTGGAGTTTGGCTAATGT
>JANLZY010000286.1:0-11747 GCA_031359365.1 Methylotenera sp.
CCATTACCAGCGGTTATTTTAGATGTCTTGTTTAGTTTCAATATCGCTATCTCAATCATGGTATTGCTCATTGGCTTACAAACCAAAAAAGCGCTAGATTTCATTGCATTCCCTACCGTATTGCTCATGACCACCATGTTGCGTTTGTCACTTAACGTAGCTTCAACTCGCGTAGTCTTAGCTGAAGGTCACAATGGTCCTGACGCTGCAGGTAAAGTGATTGAAGCTTTTGGTCACTTCTTGATCGGCGGTAACTATACAGTCGGTATCGTAGTTTTCGTGATTTTGACTATCATCAACTTCACTGTTGTGACTAAAGGTGCTGGCCGTATCGCTGAAGTTGGCGCACGTTTTACCTTAGATGCAATGCCTGGTAAACAAATGGCAATTGATGCCGACTTAAACGCAGGTTTGATTGGCGAAGATGAGGCACGCCGTCGCCGTGCTGAAGTTGGTCAAGAGTCAGAATTCTACGGCGCGATGGACGGTGCAAGTAAATATGTACGTGGTGATGCAGTTGCCGGCATCATGGTCATTATCATCAATATTGTGGGTGGTTTAGTGGTAGGTATAGTGCAACATGATCTAGCCTTTGCTGATGCAGTTAAAAACTACACCATGTTAGCCATTGGTGATGGTTTAGTCGCACAAATCCCGTCACTTATCATTTCAGTGGCAGCCGGCGTGGTGGTATCACGCGTGGCTAATAATGAAGATATTGGCGGTCAGCTTGTTACACAATTATTCTCAAACTCAAAAGTGGTATATGTCACGGCTGGTATCATCGGCGGCATGGGTGCCATTCCAGGTATGCCGCACTTTGCATTCTTATTATTAGCGGCAATATTAGCTGGTGTAGCTTACTTCATCGCTGAGCAGAAAAAAGTTGAAGACGCTGAACCGGTAGTAGAAGAAAAAGTTGAAGTGCTTTCAACGTTAGAAGAAGCCACTTGGGATGATGTAACGCCGGTTGATTTAATCGGCCTTGAAGTTGGCTACCGTTTGATTCCATTGGTAGACAAAGCGCAAGGCGGTGATTTGCTTAAACGCATTAAAGGTTTACGTAAGAAATTTGCACAAGAAGTTGGTTTCTTAGCACCGACTGTGCATATTCGTGACAACTTAGAACTCAAACCTTCTAGCTATAAAATCACACTTAAAGGTGTGGAAATTGCTAGCGGTGAATCTAATTATGCTCAGTTTTTAGCCATTGACCCAGGCATGGTATCTGGCTCACTGCCTGGCACCATGACGACAGACCCAGCATTTGGCTTACCTGCAGTATGGATAGAGAGCAACATTAAAGATGAAGCGCAAAATATGGGTTACACAGTAGTTGATGCGGGTACTGTGATTGCAACTCACTTAAATCACATTATTTCACTTCATGCTGCTGAATTGCTTGGTCGCCAAGAAGTACAACAATTACTAGACCATATCAGCAAAGATTCACCAAAATTGGTTGAAGACTTAACACCAAAACTATTGTCACTTTCAGTGATTCAAAAGGTATTGCAAAACTTATTGTCTGAAGGTGTGCATATTCGCGATATGCGCACTATTGTAGAAACACTTTCTGAATATGCAACGCAAACGCAAGATACTAGCGAGTTAACCGCTGTAGTGCGTGTTCAACTTGGCCGCGCCATCGTGCAACAACTATTCCCTACTGGTAATGAAGTCACTGTGATGACGCTTGATAGCAACCTTGAACGCCTATTAACTCAAGCGATGCAAGGCAATGGCACAGCAGGTTCTGCCATTGAGCCTGGCATGGCAGAAACATTATCAAGGCAAGCAGAAACTGCTGCTAAACAACAAGAACAAATGGGTATGACGCCAGTATTACTGGTTTCAGCTCCTCTTCGCGCTGCGTTATCTAAATTCTTACGCCGCGCTGTACCGCATCTTCGTGTGTTATCACACGACGAATTACCTGATTCAAAAACCATACGTGTCACTAGTCTTATTGGAGGTTCAGCATGAACATTAAACGATTTTTCGGAAAAAACTCACGGGAAGCACTCAGCATGGTGCGTAAAGAACTGGGAGAAAATGCGGTCATTCTATCTAACCGCGCGATGAACGGTGGTAATGAAATCATGGCTTTCAAAGAAGAAGACATGAATGCGATGGTGGCTAGAGATGAGAATCAGCAACGTTCGTTTAGTGAAGAGAGTAATGATGCCCCTACTCTGCTGTCTTTACTTAGCAAGAACAATCGCAATAAAACGGCTGAAACACGCATGGATAGCAGCGAATCATTGCCAGCTGAAATCGAAGATTACGACGAGATTGTAAGACGTGCTGAGTTAAAAAATAACGCTGCGATGAATAAGCAAGCTGAAGCTCAAAAACAGGCTGCGCAACCAAGACCGACTGCACCAATAAGAGCAGCTGCGCCACAAAAACCAGCTATGCAACAAGCTAGTCGCCCAATTGCACCAGTTCGTCAGCCTGCTAGCGCTAACCCATTGCCAAGCATACAGTCTAGCCAACAAATGACTGACATGTTGAATGAAATGCGCAATATGCGTAGCGTGATTGAATCGCAGCTCACTGCCATTTCATGGGGCAATATTCAACAGCGTGATCCCATTAAGTCAAAAATGTTAAGTACATTGTTATCTGCGGGCTTTAGCGCCGCGCTATCAAGACAACTCACTGAGAAAATGCCTGAAAACCTTAGCGAAGATAAAGCAACAGCATGGATTAAAGCCATTCTCAGCATTAATTTAAATACGATAGAAAATGAAACTGAAGTATTAGACCAAGGTGGCATTTTTGCACTAATTGGCCCAACAGGCGTAGGTAAAACAACCACTACAGCCAAGCTAGCAGCGCGCTATGTGATGAAGCATGGTACAGAAAACTTGGGCATTATCACTACAGATGCTTATCGTATCGGCGGTCATGAGCAATTAAGAATCTACGGCAAAATCTTAGGTGTGATGGTGCATGCAGTGAAAGATGAAGCTGATTTAAAAATCGCGCTTAACGAGCTAAAAAACAAACATACCGTGCTGATTGATACAGTAGGTGTAAGTCAACGCGACCGTATGGTGTCAGAGCAAATCGCTATGCTTTCTAGCACCAATATGCCAGTAAAGAAATTACTATGCCTCAATGCAACTAGCACTGGCGAAACACTGACCGATGTGATTAAAGCTTACAAACGCAAAGGCTTAGAAGGTTGCATCATCACTAAACTAGATGAAGCCGCAACAATAGGTAACGCTTTGGATGTGGTAATTAGAGAAAAAATTAAACTGTATTACGTGGCAAATGGCCAACGTGTACCTGAAGATATTCATCTCGCCAATAAAGCTTATTTGATTCAGCACGCATTAAAACTTAAGTCTATTAACAATCAACCATTCCAATTTTTAAATGATGAACTGCCTTTCGTGATGGGCAATACCGTTGGCAACTCGATTCAAGCTCAATTAGCGGGGTTAAGCCATGTCTAACCTCCACCATGACCAAGCCGCTGGATTGCGCCGTATTATGGCTGCACCAAAGCCAAGAGTAGTGTCAATTATTTCTGCTGCGACCACACAAGATCAACCACGCATGATGACCAATCTAGCCGCTTCCATATTCGGCCAAGGTAGTGATGTGCTGGTGGTACATGCCTCTCAAGATTCACGTGAAGTTAAATACGGTTTAGACAAATCACCCTCATTATTTGATGTGATTATTGAAATGGATAGCGAAGTACTTTCCTTATCTGACGCCATAAGCAGTACTAGCTACGGCTTTAATGTTGGTAAGCTTATGCAAAAAAATCAATTTAATATTGCGATGGATAGTAACGAATGCGAGCTGACTAATCAGCTTTTAGGTGAGTTAGCCCATCAATATGAAATCGTGCTGGTCGATGCTACATTGAATAAAAATCAGCTACTGCCGCTTAAAATTCTTAATGATGGCGAAATCATCATTCAACTAACACGCCAGCCAGAGTCGATTACCAATGCATATGCACTCATTAAAAAAATTTGCAGTCAACTGGGCAGGCGCTCTTTTGGCATTATTGTAGACAACGCAACTGACGCTCAGGCGCAAGTTGTATTTCGCAATATATCGCAAGTTGCACGACGCTTTATGCAAATCGAGCTAGAGTTTTTTGGTTCGATTCCATGCGATGACCACCTTAGCCGTGCCGCTAAACTTGGCCGTTCAGTGATTGATGCATTTCCATTAGCAAGCGCCTCAACCGCTTTCAAGCAGATTGCGCAACGATTAGATTACAAACAGGATAGCGCCGCCATCAACCATATGGCATCTATCAATTAGGCTAAAGGTTCACTATGTATACCATTCATGGAAAAAAAGACCAGAAAGACGAGCTGCTAAACAAGCATGCCGTTTTGGTTAAAAAGCTCGCCTATCAGCTTAAAGCCAAACTACCACCTAGTGTTGAACTAGATGACTTAATCCAGGCTGGCATGATGGGCTTACTCGATGCGATTAATCGTTATGAAGACACACATGGCGCACAGTTTGAGACTTATGCTGCACAAAGAATTCGCGGCTCTATGCTAGACGAACTGCGCAGCGCAGACTGGTTGCCGCGCAGCGTACGTAAGAGCATGCGTGATGTGGAAGTTGCAATTAGCCAACTAGAACAACAGTTAGGCAAACCCCCAACAGAAAATGAAGTGGCTAAAAAACTACAGCTTTCATTGAATGACTATTACGACATGCTTGGTGATTGCAGTGGACATCAACTGATTTACTATGAAGATTTTCATGAATCAGAGAATGGTGAGCATTTTCTTGATCGCTTTAATGCGGATAGCAAAGGCGACCCCATTAAAGGTCTCTTAGACAGCGACTTCCGTGAAGCTTTGGTAGGCGCGATCACTGCACTACCTGAACGTGAAAAAATACTGATGGGACTTTATTACGAGCAAGAGATGAACTTAAAAGAAATAGGTGCTGTGATGAACGTTTCTGAATCACGCGTTTGCCAATTACATAGTCAAGCGGTAGCTAGGCTGCGTTCTAATCTAAAAGAGAAATCATGGACTGGAGCAGTTTAGGCGGCTTAGCACTTGCCTTAATCGGCATACTGCTCGGACAAGCAATCGAAGGCGGGCAAATAAGTTCACTCATACAGCCTGCGGCATTCTTGATTGTGATGTGCGGTACTTTTGGCGCGGTATTACTACAAAGCAACACTGCCAGCTTCCTTGCTGGTTTGAAAATGGTACGCCAAGTATTCTCTCCACCATTAGATGACAGGCAAGCGCTTGCCAATCGCATCATACTTTGGAGCAACTTTTCTCGCAAAGAAGGCATTTTCATGCTGGAAACTTATTTAAAAAAAGAAACCGACCCTTTTATTCAAAAAGGTCTAAAGCTGATGATAGATGGCACTCCGCCAGAAAAAATTCGGCAGGTGATTGCTATTGATATGCACTTTTTCGAAATTCAAGAGCGTAATGCTGCCAAAATTTGGAGTGCAGCTGGCGGCTATGCACCGACTGTCGGTATTCTAGGCGCTGTGCTTGGCTTGATTCATGTGATGGAGAATTTATCTGATCCAAGCAGGCTAGGAAGCGGTATTGCCGTGGCGTTTGTTGCCACAATTTATGGTGTAGGTTTAGCCAATTTGGTGTTCTTGCCTGTTTCAAATAAGCTTAAAAGCTTGATTCAGCACGAAATGATGCGTAGAGAAATGCTGTTAAACGCATGGGTTTCTATTGCAAGTGGTGATCACCCTAGAGTCGTTGAACAACGATTACTGGCTTATCTTCGTTAGTCTATTTAGGTCAATACCAACATTATGTTAATAAGAAGAAAAAATCTAGACGATGATGATGAGAGCCCAGACCGCTGGCTGGTTTCCTATGCTGACTTCATCACATTACTTTTTGCATTCTTTGTGGTGATGTATTCAATCTCATCGGTCAATCAAGGTAAATATAATGAATTGATGTCTTCAATGGGAACCGCATTTACGGGTGAAGGTGGCACTGGGTACTTAAAAACCAATGGAAACATTAACCCAAATATTAAGAACAAAACGCAAAATCAGGCAGGATCACTGATTAAACCACTACCGCTGACGTACCTTTACAATGAAAAAATACGCAGAGAACGAGAGTCATTGACAAAGATGGGCATAGACCTATCCAACAAACTCTCACCACTTATTAACGAAGGTAAGGTTCGCGTGATGCAAAACAACCGCGGCATTCGTATCGACATTAATGACAGCTTATTATTCACACCAGGTTCAGCGGAACTGGCTGCCGCAGCTTCAACCGTATTAAGTGAAATTGCACCGATGATTAAAGATAATGACCGCATGATTCAGGTAGAAGGTCATACGGATAATATTGCCATTCACAATGACTTATTTTACTCAAACTGGGAGCTTTCAGCCGTACGTGCAAGCAGCGTAGTGAGAATGTTGAGCGATACTGGCGTTGCTGAGGCTAGATTAAGCGCATTAGGCTTTGGTGCTACTCAACCTATCACTGAAAACAATACAGAGCTAGGACGCGCTAAAAATCGTCGTGTATCGATTATGATTCTTTACGATACCCCCAATCAAAAAGATGCCGCATTAGAAATCACCCCTAAAACCATCGCAAAATAAGACTATTCTGTTATCAATAATCTACCTATTTGACGAGCTATTGAGATTTAAGTAGCACTTCAAATTGCTCGATAGGCACTGGTCTTCCAAAGAAGTAACCTTGGTAGTGCGTACATCCATTGTTAAGCAGTAAGCCTTGTTGCTCTTCAGTTTCTACACCTTCGGCAATAACATTTAAGTTAAGTGTATGCGCCATCGCAACAATTGTCCTTACAATCGCCTGATCACTACTATCCACGGCAATATCACGCACAAATGACTGGTCAATTTTCAGTTGATACAAAGGTAAACGTTTAAGATATTGCAGTGAAGAGTAGCCAGTGCCAAAGTCATCTAAAGAGAAGCGAATACCTACCTCTTTCAACCGGTTCATGGTGGTCACAGTATCTTCAATATTGTCTAGTAACATGCTCTCTGTAAGCTCCAACTTGAGCAGCATGGGGTTAACATCGTAACGCTTAACAGCTTCTTGTACCTGATTAACGAAATCAGCTTGTCGGAACTGCTTAGCACTTACGTTAATGGACAAAGTAAGAGCGCTCGTCATCGCGTCTTTTTCCCACATTTTAAGCTGATGACATGAAGTTTCTAGCACCCACTGCCCTATGGGTAGAATCAAACCAGTCTCTTCAGCTAACGTAATAAAATGGAATGGTGAAACCAAGCCATGCTCGGGATGCAGCCAGCGAATAAGTGCCTCCGCCCCCATTGGACGCCCGGAAACATCCACCTGAATTTGGTAATACAAATGTAGCTGTTGTTTATCGATAGCTTTACGTAACTCCCGCTCTAGGTCTACCCGAGTATTGATCACTTCTTGCATTTTCGGGTCAAAAAATCGTATGGTATTACGGCCTGCTTTTTTCGCCTGATACATGGCAATATCCGCATGTTTCAGCAGCTCTTCTTGCGACTGGTTATGGTTGCTAAATAATGCCACGCCTATACTCGGGGTGCAGTGATATTCATGTTGACCAAGTTGATAGGCTTGATTCAAGGATGCTAGAATTTTTTCACCAATCGCCTCAACCTGAGTCGCAGCCTCAGGGGCATCTTCACTTAAACCTTCGAGTAAAACTACATATTCATCACCGCCTAAACGAGCGACGGTATCGCCTTCTCGCACGCAACTGACTAAGCGTTCGGCAACTTGTTGTAGCAGTAAGTCACCAATATCATGACCTAGGGAATCGTTCAACGTTTTAAAGTGATCCAAGTCTAGAAATAAAACTGCACCATCTCGACCAGTACGTGCGTTAAATACTAACGCCTGATTGAGCCTATCCACCATCAGCCGCCTATTAGGTAAGCCCGTCAAAGAATCATAAAAAGCCAGATGTTTAATTTCTTCGGCTGCGGCTTTATTCATGGTGATGTCGGTTAATGTTGCTACATGGTTAGTCACATTACCGTTAGCATCTTTAACTACGGTAACAGTTAAATGTTGTGGGAAAACCTCACCATTTTTACGTCGGTTATAGACTTCTCCTGCCCAATGACCTGTGGCATGCACGCACTCCCACATGGCATCATAAAAACCTTCGCTGTGTTGGCTAGAGCTTAATAACCGCGGCGTATGCCCCACTGCCTCTTCAGCGGTATAGCCAGTAATATCACAAAACGCTTGATTGACTCTCAAAATGATATTCTTTGCATCTGTTACCATCATGCCCTCTTGCGATTCAAAGGCAATTGAAGCAATACGCAGGTCATCTGCAGCCTGTTTACGCTCAATGGCGATACTTGCCAAACTAGCGGATTGCTCAATCAGCGTAAGGTCTCTTTGCGTTGGTGTATTTGGTTTACGATGATAGATGGCAAATGTACCTAATACCTTTCCGCTAGGCGCCAAAATAGGCTGTGTCCAACAAGCCTCCAAACCGGAATTGAACGCTAATTCTCTATAGCCCTCCCAATAAGGATGCGTTTCTATATCCTCAACAATGACAAGCTTGCCAGTAAACGCGGCAGTTCCACAAGACCCAGCCCCCATGCCAATTTTAATACCATCAATTGCCGCATTAAAAAATGTAGGTAAGCTTGGCGCCGCAGCATTACCCAAACGCTTACCTTCTGCATCCAGTAACAAGATGCTACACAGCATTTCAGGGTTAAACTTCTCTATGCCAAGCACTATGGCTTCAAGAATGTTTTGCAGTGTTAAATCGGCAATTAATAGCTCTAATACGTGGCTACGAAATTGCTCAAACATTTCAGCGTGTTTGCGATCGTTAATATCACGCGCAAAACCAACAGTGCCAACAACATCACCATCTATACTGACGGGTGACTTGTAGATTTCATACCATTTTTTTCGACCATGTATTTCAACAAGCTCCTCTGAGGCTTTTGGCACACCGTTTTTCAGTACAGCAATATCATCAGCGCGATACTTTTTCGCTGACTCTTTGGGCCATATGTCTAGGTCTGTTAAGCCAGGTAGTAAATCTTCCGAACCATAACCACTTGCCTGAATGAACGCTTGGTTAACCGCAAGGTAACGATGTTTTTTATCTTTTAACCACACCATGAATGGAAAGTTGTCTAACAACGAGCGCTGGTAG
The DNA here is from genome assembly GCA_031359365.1 of Methylotenera sp. GTDB lineage: Bacteria > Pseudomonadota > Gammaproteobacteria > Burkholderiales > Methylophilaceae > Methylotenera. Next base: position 9,178 of record JANLZY010000286.1, read on the forward strand.
CTTTCGCGCAGCTGCATCACTTGTTCAGCTTGTTTTAGCTGAGTCACATCTTCAAGCGTCACGCGCAATATGGGCTGATCGTCATCATCATCCATACGTAAACAGTGGAGATTTGCATTAAATACAGCGCCATTTGCACTAGCAAGCTTGAGCGATAAGGTTAATTCTTCACCACCCTGCAAGCTTTTAATCATAGTGAACTGGCGGCGCCAAAAACTTTTGTCGTCCTCTACAACGAACACCTCAAATCGATGCTGATTAATATCTTTACGCTGCAAGCCTAACATGGCGGTCACTTTCCAATTGACCTCGGTAATCATGCCGTGCTTAGTAATAGACAAATAACCAATAGGCGCAAATTCATATAAGTCGACGTAGCGCTCGTGAGACTCCAGCAGCTCAATTTGCATCCGCTTTAGGTTTTCTTCAGCAAGTTTACGTTCCGTAATATCGATTTGCGTACCAATCATGCGCAAAGGCCTACCGTCTTCACTACGGCTCACTAGTATGCCGCGACTCAACATCCATTTGTACTCGCCGTCTTTAGAACGAATGCGATACTCCACCATATAAACTTCTGTTTTACCCTCAAGGTAAGCAATGCCAGCTGCTAAAACGCGTGGCTTATCTTCAGGATGAATGAGCGCTCGCCATTCATCACGCGTTGGCAAAATCTCGCTTGATTCATAGCCCAGCATTTCTGCCCAGCGCTTAGAATATGTCGCTTCATCAGTCTGAATATTCACATCCCAAACGCCATCGCCGGAACCCTCAATAGCAAATTTTGAGCGATATTCGCTTTCAATTAAAGCTTCCTCTGTTTTCTTACGCTCAGTAATATCAAGCACCGTACCCACGTAATAGTTAACGTAACCATGTACATCTTTTACTGCAGTTATCCTAAGCTGACCAAGATAGATATCACCATTTTTACGGCTATTCCAAACCTCACCGCTCCAAGTGCCAACCGCATTAATTGTCTTCCACATAGTTTTATAAAAAGCCGTGTCATGTATAGCCGATTTAAGTATGTCGATAGACTGACCAACTACCTCTTCGGCAGAGTATCCAGTGGTTTTGGAAAATTCAGCATTCACTCTCACAATTTTGCGTTTAGCATCCGCGATAATAATACTTTGCTGAGACTCAAAAGCTGCCGCGGCGATACTCAGTTCAATTTCAGCTTGCTTACGCTTACTAACATCAGAACTTGTACCAATCATGCGTAGTGGCTTACCGTGCTCATCTCGACTAACAACCATGCCGCGACCTAGTATCCACTTGTAGCTACCGTCTTTGCACTTTACTCGACACTCAACTCTATAAACGGAAGTTTTCCCATCCAGATATAAGCGCATATCTTCTTCCACTCGCGCTTTATCATCAGGATGAAATCGGTTTTCCCATGCCGCGCCAGTTGGCAGCGCATCTAATGACGAATAACCAAGTATTTCTTTCCAGCGTGAACTATGTTCTATCGTATTGGATTGAATATCCCAGTCCCAAACACCATCGCCAGAACCTTCAATCGCAAATTTCCAGCGATCATCTTTCGCCTTTAAATCAACTTCGAGCTGTTTACGTAGACTAATATCACTCGCAGTTCCAACCATGCGCAATGGCTTGCCATGATGACTTCGACTTAATACGATGCCGCGGTCGTGTATCCACTTATAACTACCGTCTTTACATAGCGTTCTGTACTCACAGTCATAAGTAGGCGTAATGCTATCTAAGCAGTTTTGTAATGTTGCAAGTGTGGCTGCTTTATCATCAGGATGTATACGCAACTCCCACTCATCAAGTTTTTGGCTAAGCTCATTTTCAGAATAACCGACGATGTCAAACCATGCTTTAGAGTAAATAATGGTTCGGGCGACTTCATCTGTATCCCATAAACAGTCGCCAAATCCTTCAATGGCAAATTTCCACCGAGCATCGCGCTCCATCAAGTCTTGTTGAATTTTCTTACGTTCGGTAATATCAACGACGCTAATAAAGAATCCATCAACCTTATTATTTTCATCTAAGTTAGGGGTGAAATGCACAAAACCATACATTTCTCCGTAACCTGAAATATAAGCTTTAATTTCAAAGTTAACAGCTTCACCAGCTACTGCACGTCTGGCATAAGGCTCTTCCTGTGCAAATAAGTCTTTGCCAAGAATTTCCTGCATGGTATGCCCAACAATCTCTTCCATAGGTTTAGAAAAAATGGTCGTATATTGGTGGCTTACAAAAACATATCGTAAATTATTGTCTACGCGAGAAGCTGTAACAGGAATATTGTTCATGACGAGATTCAGTTCACGCTCATTGCTTTCAATGCGCTTAGCCATCGTATCGAATTCTTGCGAGGTTTTAGCGATCTCATCATTCCCATGCAAATTTGCGCGGGCTTTCATATCACCTAAACCATATTTGCGCACAGCATCGGCTAAAGTTTGCAGTCGCATAATAATGTTGCGCTGAACAGCCAAGTCAATCAAGAAACCAATCAGTAAGCCAATAGCAAGCACTATGCCTATGAGTGAATAAAACAACTCTCGCATAGGTGCCAAAATCTCATT